>NZ_JBHYJC010000003.1:0-115932 GCF_042749045.1 Streptomyces sp. NPDC059008
GGCCGGGCACACCGGCCGGTCCGCCGCCGCGCAAACGTGCGCTCAGGCCCGGGTCAGCCCCTGGGGGAAGCCGAACACCTCGTCCGGGTCGTAGTCGCGGGCGACGGAGCGCAGGCGGCCCAGGTTCGGTCCGTAGTAGGCCGTCGGCCAGTCGGGTAGCGCCGGGTCGATGTAGTTCACATAACCGCCCCCCATGCCCAGGGAGGCGAGTTTGGCCACGACCTCGCCGACGTTGCGCGTCACTGCGGCCTCGGACGCCGCCGTCGCGGCCGCATAGATCTGCGCCGTGGCGAAGGCGTTGCGGTGCGGGAAGGCGGTCTGCTGGACGCCCACGTCGGCCACCGCGCCACCGAGCGGGTCGAGGATCAGACTCATGCCCGCACGGCCGGTGAGCAGGCCGACCACGGCGCCCGGATCGTCGGCGGGCGAGCTGAGGACCCGTGAGGAGGCGACGAAGGACTCCCGGTCGGGCTTGCCGGAGAAGAAGCGCATGGCCTTGAAGTAGTCGCGGTCCTCGATCCGCTTGGTCGGTACGACGCCGCAGCGTGCGATCAGGTCGTCCAGCAGCGGATGGCAGGCGGTGCTCGGGCCGACGAAGCAGCCGGCCACCGAGCAACTCGGTTTGGTCCCGCCCGAGATGTTGCAGTTCGCCCACAGCTCACGGGGCGCTTCCTTGATCCACGGTTGCCATGCGGTCAGCACCGCCGGCACCGTGCCCTCGCGGAAGGCGAGCCGGAAGATCGTCAGCGCCGGAGCCGGATCGGTCTGGAAGGTGAACTGGGTGACGACCCCGAAGTTGCCTCCGCCGCCTCCGCGCAGCGCCCAGAACAGGTCCGGGGCCCGGGAGGCCGAGACGGTCAGGGGCCTCCCGTCCGCGGTGACGATCTCGGCGCCCACGAGGTGGTCGCAGGTGAGGCCGAACTTCCGTTGCAGTACGCCGATTCCGCCGCCCAGGGCCACCCCGGCGATGCCGACGGTGAAGCAGGAGCCCGCGGGCACACAGCGGCCCGCCTGGCCCAGTGCGGTGTAGACCTCCCGCAGCGTGGCGCCGGCGCCGACGGTCGCGGTGCCGTCCTCCCGGACGTTCACGGCCGACATACGGCGCAGGTCGAGGGTGAGACCGCCGTGCGGCGCCGAGTAGCCGACGTAGGAGTGGCCGCCGCTGCGGGCGGCCAGCGGAACCCGGTGGGCGGCCGCCAGCACCGCCTCGCGGACGTCGGACACCGACTCGCACTGCGCCACCGCTGCGGGTACGTGGTCGTCGTTGAGCGGGTTGAAGAGCTTCCTGGCGTCCTCGAACCCGGGATCTCCGGGCCGCAGTAACGCTCCGCGCATCCGTTGGCGGAGGCCTGCCCAGTCCACGTTGGCCTGGAGGGCAGCCGTTCGTGCCGCGGTCCAGGTGGTGGTCTCCTCGGCTTTCCGGGCCTTGGTGCCGGCCCGGGGCGCATGGAACAGATGGTTCCGCGCCATGGTCACCATCTCCCTCTGGTGGTACGAGGAAAGCGGGGAGAACGGGCGAGCGCAGATATCCGCACGTCCGTTCGATGCGGATACGTTCACGCTAACACGGTGTGATCACCCCCTCCAGTCGAGGGAGGGATGCCCTGTCCTGCGTTGTGCGCGCGGGGTCGAAGTCCGCTGCCGGGCCGCCGTCATCACGTTCCGTAGGACTTCTGGGGGCGGTTTTCGAGACACGCCGACTCGAAGGGGTGAATTCGTGCACCCATTGTGACGCCTCCGCCGCGCAGCCCGGATTGGGGCGATCCTACGTTTGAGGCCTTCGGGGAGATATGTGCGTCCGCCCAAGGAAAGGCCCCTAGATGGACAGCTCGACGGACCAGCAGATAGTCCAGGTGAAGATCCACCCGGCCATCGGCATCGCCCGAGTCGGCAACAGCACCCAGCCGCCCTTCATCGGCCCCGAGTCCCCGGACCAGCCGCCGCTGGCGCCCGGCTCCTACAAGGACGGCTCGGGGAAGATCATCCGTCAGGCCGCCCGCTTCCGGCTCTACGGCTACAACCAGGCGGGGGAGGTCGTACGGGAACTCACCCTGGACGACGATGACGTGAGCGAGATCAAGTGGTCGGTGCACCTGGCCAACAAGAAGGCCGCCTGGTACCAGTTCCACATCCCGCTCGACATCCCCGAGGCCGGCAGCCTGACGTCCGACAAGCGCAGCCGGCGGAACGCCGACGTCACGGGCGCGGCGCGCAAGGACCTCGTCAACGACCCCGGCCGCAAGACCATCCGCGCCTCCGCGCACGAGACCGCCACCTTCGACGGCAAGATCATGCAGAAGCCGGTCAACCTCGGCTCGGCCTCCACCCAGGACGACGGCCGCCTGCTGGTCGTCGGCGGCGTCGGCACCTCGGCCTCGTGGGCCGACCCGGAGAAGGAGATCACCGGCGTCGCCAACAACGACACCTGGTACGACGACGTCTCCGACGGCCCGGTCACGGCGGAGGTCACCATCGACGGCGCCACCAGGACGGCGTCCCCGGCCTGGGTCGTGGTCGCCCCGCCGCACTACGCACCCGGCGTGAAGACCGTCCGGACCCTCTACGACGTGCTCTACGACGTGTACGTCACCGAGCAGACCCTGCCGGTCGAGCCGAAGCCGTCGTACCCGGACGACATCGAACCGCTGCTGACCCGCTTCTGCGACCTGCAATGGGTCAACCACGGCTTCGCCACCCAGTTCGGTTGGAAGGGCCCGCACGACTTCCGCCACCCGGACATGCGCAAACGGCTCGCCGACCCGGGCACGACCAGCCGCGAGCTGCGCCGTCAGGTCTACATCCACATGCGCGACTACTGCCGGGACGGGATGTCCCCGCTGCCCTGGCCGTGGCTCTACGGCGACGCCATGTCCAGCAAGCCCAACTCCGTCCGGCAGCACATCACGCTCTCGCCCACCCAGGACACCATGCTGGCGCTGTGGGCCGAAGGCCACTTCACCACCGGACCGCCCCGCACGGGTTACCCGGACGTGGACCAGGCGCCCGTCACCGAACGGCCGGGCCTGCTGGACCGGGCCGCGCTGGAGAACTGCGCCGCCGACGCCTTCCACCCGGGCTGCGAGGTCACCTGGCCGATGCGGCACAAGACCATGTACTCCGAGCCCTTCCGCATCCTGCACCGCACGAGCCCGGAACCCGACTACGGGGATCACTTCAACCTCCAGGAGATGCTGGGCAAGAACGGTCCGCTGCACGCGCAGGGGCCGGGCGACCTGACCCGCTGGATGGCCGCTCCCTGGCAGTGCGACACGGCCAGCTGCCGCTCCGGTTATGAGGTACTCGCCAACCTGGGTCCCCGCTACAGCCCTTATCTGCCGACCTTCTGGCCCGCCCAGATGCCCAACCACGTACTGAAGATGTCGGACTTCACCACCGTCAACACCAAGCCGAGCGGCAGCGACGACACCGCCAGGGAGAAGGCGTTCGAGAACCGGGCGGTGTGGCTGCGCGGCCTGGTCGGCACCGATTTCAACGTGCAGCGCCGGCAGATGATCAAGGACTGGTACAAGTTCGGCATCGTCGAGCCCCATGAGTACACCGTGGGCGACGGCAAGTTCCCCAAGTACATCCAGGTCGAGTCGGAGCCGGGATACGAAGGCGTCCCCGACCACGCCAACCTGATCAACATCCAGGTACCCGAGGCGGGCGTACCCCAACTGGCCGCCGTGGCCGGCACCTGGCGAGGCAGCATCCCGGCCGAGGACGTCGAGGCGGATCTCGTACAGCAGACGGTCCAGGAGGTCATGGCGGCGACCGGCCAGGACGAGGCGGCGGTCGCCGCCGGATACCTGGAGAAGCTCGATCCCTTCCACGGCACCCAGCAGTGAGCCCCCCGCCCGTCTACGACGTCGTGGTCGCGGGTGGTGGCCCGGCCGGCTGCGCGGCCGCGCTCGCCCTCGTACGGGCCGGGCGTACGGTCCTGCTGGCGGACTCGGGCACCGGCCCGCCCAAGACGGGCGAGGCGCTGGTGTCCGTGGGGCGGCTGCTCCTGGCCGACCTCGGCGTCGCCCAGCCGGTCCTGGCCACCGGCCATCTGCCCTGCCACGGCAACCTGTCGGCCTGGGGCTCCACCGAACTGCACGCCGTGGACTCCCTCCACGACCCCTACGGCCACGGCTGGCACCTCGACCGTCCGCTCTTCGACCGGCGGCTGCGCGCCGCGGCCCGTGAGGCGGGCGCCGACGTCGCCGAGCACACCGCCGTACGGCGCCCCTCCCGGCAGCCGGACGGCACCTGGCGACTCGCCCTGTGCGACCGCTCCGGCGGCGGGGAGCGCACGGTCCGCTGCCGCTGGATGGTGGACGCCACCGGACGGGGCGCCGCGATCGCCGTCCGCTGCGGCGCCCGGCGGCGCCGTGACGACCGGCTGACCGCCCTCCACCTCACCCTCGACCCGGCCCCGCGGACCGCGCCCGACGGCCGTTCGCTGGTCGAGTCCGACCAGGACGGCTGGTGGTACACCGCACTGCTGCCCTCCCGGCGGCGTCTGGTGGCCTACTTCACCGACCCCGACCTGCCCGGCGCCGCCGGTGGCGCGGAGCGGTTCCGCGACCGGCTGCTGGCGACCCGGCACGTGGCGCACCGGGCCCGTCCGCACGGACTGAGCCCGCTGCCGCCACCCCGCCGAGCCCCCGCGCACAGCGCACATCTGGACCGGGTGCACGGCGACGGCTGGACGGCGGCCGGCGACGCGGCGGTCGCCTTCGACCCGCTCAGCTCACAGGGCATCCTCACCGCCCTCTACACCGGGCTGAGCGCCGGTGAGGCGGTGCACGCCCACCTGCGCGGCGACCGGTCGGCGCTGGCCGACTACGCGGCGCAGGTCACCACCGCCCGCACCGCCTACCAGCACGGCCACCGTGCCGTGCACACCCAAGAGACCCGCTGGAGCGAGCGGCCCTTCTGGGCCCGGCGCCGGCGCGACACCCAACCGAACCCCACCCGATGAAAGGCGACAACGCACCATGACCAGCCACCCCGATTCCGACCACGCGGGACACCAGCACATCCACCGCTTCCTGATCCTGGGCAAGGAGAAGCTCTTCTTCTACCACCTGGCCCTGTACAACCCGCAGTCCGGCCACGACTACCAGGCGGTGTTCAGCTTCACCATCCAGGACAGCGGTGAGCTGAAGAAGATGTACCTCGACGACCGGGCGAAGCACGAGGACCAGCGGGTCTTCTACTCGCTGCGCTGTCCGCACCACTTCGAGCTCCCGGAGCTGCAGAACGGCAAACAGTTCAAGGTCCACCTGGAGCGGGTCGTGGTGAAGCCGGACGGCAGCCGCGACTTCCAGCAGATGACGACGGCCGAGACCACGGTGGACTGCAAGAAGGAAGACGTGCTGTCCTTCCGCAGGCTGGGCGACCTGTCCTACCCCGACTACCTCACCTACCTGGTGTTCGGCGAGGGCGACGAGATCCACCTCGCCCACCAGCTCGCCGAGCGCCCGAACTGGGACGAGGCCGTCACCATCGCCCCCATGAAGGCCATCGACCCGGCGACGCTGAAGAAGGTCCCGACCCTGGTCATCGACTCGATCCAGGACGCCCACGGCCAGCTGGTCGAGAGCCCGCTGAAGAAGGGCCAGCAGTACCAGGGCAAGCTCAACGGGAACGGCGCGACGGTCGACTTCACCGTCGGCCGCCAGGGCTGGTGGAACCACACCAGCCTCAACAGCTGACCCGCACCGCACCACACCACTGAGTCTCTCCCTGGCCCGGGTCGCGACACCCTTCGCGGCCCGGGCCAGCCGGGGCGACACCCCTATGGCCCGCAGTCACCGGGCCCGCTCGTACACCGTCACCCGGCGGCCTCCCGTCTCGGCGACGCCGGTGGCGGTGAAGTGGCGGTCGAGGACGGCGCGTTTGACCAGGTCGCGTGGCGAGGGCGGAAACGGGGCGGAGCCGGCGCTCTTGTCGTCGGCGTCGCTGACGACGACGATGCGCCGGTGGGCGAGCATGGCCGCCCGGATGCGTTCGGGGGCCGCCTCGACGCCGTACAACGTCCCGGAGGCGACCGGGCTTTCGGCCAGCGCGACATCGTCGAGTCCGCGGAACGCGCCGGGCGTGACGAGCGCGGCATCCCGCCGCTGGTCGGGCAGGAACACCACGCCGTCCCCCGGGCGAGCGAGCTCCGCGACCTTGTGGGCGGCCACCCGTACGTCGTCCGTCCGGCTCGCCCAGGTCCGCAGGCCCACCTCCAGCGGCAGCAGCGCCAGGAACGCGACCGCCATGACCCCGGCGAGCAGCGCCCCGCCCCGCACCCGGCCCCACTCGCGGCCCCGCGCCCGGCCGTACGCCGGCACCGCCCGCACCGCCCAGGCGACGGTGGAACCGACCAGCAGCGACAGCCCGATGTACGTGAAGAGCACATAGCGGTCGACATAGAGCGGCTCGACGAGCAACGAGGCCAGCAGCAGCCCCAGCTGCGGCACGGCGAGCAGCGGCAGCCCCACCGGGACCGGCGACGGCTCCTCCGGTGCGCGGCGCGGTATTCGGGCGCACACCAGGCCGACCGCCAGCATCGCGGTCACTCCCAGCAGGCTTGCGGCGGAGGCCGGCGGTATCCACGCCACCTGCGACGCCTGCGGACGGCTGGCGAGTATCAGCGGCAGCGTCCCCGGCACGATCACCACCGCGGTCGTCAACCACCGTGACAGCAGCGGGCGTCGGCCGTGGCGCCGGGCGAGGACGACGGTCACCCCGTGGGCCGCCCATGCGAACAGCGAGAGCCAGTTGAGCAGCGCGGTGACGAGCACGACCGCCGCGTAGGCGCCCCAGCGCCACCCCCAGGCGCCCCGCCACCGCCGGCCGTCGCGGGCGGCCGTGGTCCCCGCCGGGTACACCGCGCCCACCAACAGCCAGGTCGCCACCGCCACCCCCGCCGCGACCAGCGCGAAGGAGCGTCCCTCCTGCGCATACCGCTGCATCACCGGCAGCAGGGCCAGCACCAGTCCGGCCGCGAGTCCGGCCAGGGGCCCGCCGAGCCGGCGGCCGGTCGCCGCGGTGGCCGCCACGGCGACGACCAGGCCCAGCACCGAAGGCAGCCGCAGCGCCGCCAGACTCGCGCCGAAGACCTCGAACACGGTGTGGACCAGCAGGTAGTAGAGCCAGTGGACGACGTCCACCTGCCCGACCAGATGCCAGATCTCGGGTATGGACCGCCGTGCCACCTCCCATGTGGCGGCCTCGTCCCGCCAGATGGCGCCCTGGCGGCGCAGTCCCCACAGACCCAGTACGAGTGCCAGTAGCGCGGGCACCCCGCAGACCACCAGGCTCCGTGCCCGGGACGCTCCGACGCGGCCGCGGGCGGCGCTTCCCCCGAGGACGGCGGTGGTTCCGTGGCCAAGATCGAGAGACATGCCGGGCACTCTATACTTGATGCATACATGGCACGCCTGAGCGTGCAGACGCCGCGCACGTCCCGATCGCCCGCACCTTGGGACGGATCCACCACACCAGAGGCGCCGCAGCACGATCCACCAAGTCCGGGGAGTCACCCCCTAGACTCGCCGGATGGCGAAGTATTTCGACGTGCACCCGGAGAATCCTCAGCGGCGCACCCTCAGCAGTGTGGCCGACAGCATCCGCTCAGGCGCTCTCGTCGTGTACCCGACGGACTCCTGCTTCGCGCTGGGATGCCAGCTGGGAAGCCGTGACGGCCTCGACCGGATCCGCTCGATCCGCAACCTCGACGACCGTCACCACTTCACCCTCGTATGCCAGAACTTCGCGCAGCTGGGGCAGTTCGTGCACGTCGACAACGACGTGTTCCGCGCCGTCAAGGCCGCGACCCCGGGCAGCTACACCTTCATCCTCCCCGCGACGAGGGAGGTACCGCGCCAGCTGCTGCACCCGAAGAAGAAGACGGTCGGAGTCCGGATTCCCGACCACGTCGTCGCGCAGGCCCTGCTGGCCGAGCTGGGTGAGCCACTGCTGTCCAGCACCCTGCTCCTGCCCGACGAGGACGAGCCGATGACGCAGGGGTGGGAGATCAAGGAGCGGCTCGACCATGTCGTGGACGCGGTGGTCGACTCGGGCGACTGCGGCACCGAACCGACCACGGTCATCGACTTCTCCGGCGGCGGGTTCGAGATCGTACGCCGGGGCGCGGGCGACACCGCGCGGTTCGAGTAGCCGCGACCGGCCCGGGGCCGTCGGACGGCCCCGCCGCGGTGCTCCCCGCGCGGCCGGGACGGCGTGCGCCTAGCGTGGGAAGTCGGAGAGGAGTGAGCCACACCATGACCGATTTCCCCGAAGGCGCCCCCTGCTGGGCGGACGCCATGTTCAAGGACGTCGAGGGCGCCAAGAGCTTCTACGGTGAGGTGCTCGGGTGGACGTTCGGCGAGGCGTCGAGCGAGTACGGCAGCTACACCCAGGCCTACTCCGGCGGCAAGGCCGTCGCCGCCGTCGTCCCGCCGATGCCCGGCAGTGAGGACTCGCCCTCCGCCTGGTGTCTGTACTTCGCCTCCTCCGACGTGAACAGGACCGCCGAGAAGATCAAGGGTGCGGGCGGCACGCTCCTCATGGAGCCGATGCAGGTCGGCCCGTTCGGCTCGATGGCACTTGCCAAGGAGCCCAGCGGTGCCGTCTTCGGCGTGTGGCAGGCCGGCGAGCACCACGGGTTCGAGAAGGCGGCCGAACCCGGCGCGTACTGCTGGGCCGAGCTCTTCACCCGCCGGCCGGACGCGGCCGACGACTTCCTGAAGAAGGTCTTCCCCTACTCCGCGCGGAAGATGGAGCCCGGTGACGACCCCGAGGCCCAGGGCATGGACTTCAAGGTCTTCAGCATCGGTGGCACCGACAACCCGGTGCTGGGCCGGATGAAGATGGGCGAGGAGTTCCCGGAGGAGATGCCCAGCTACATCCAGATCTACTTCGACGTCGAGAACTGCGACGACGCCGTCGGCAAGGCCAGGAAGCTCGGCGGCCAACTGCACTTCGGCCCGATGGACACCCCGTTCGGCCGCTTCGCCGCCCTCACCGACCCGCAGGGCGCGGCCTTCGCGGTGATCGACATGCGCACGACGGTCGGCGAGATGCCGCAGATGAGCGAGGCGTGACGGGGTCGGTGCCGCCCCGTTCTTCCAGGCCGGTGGGGGCGCCGGGTCAGCCCGTTGTTCCCACGCGGACAGCCGCTCCGCTGTGGCGCTGCGGACGTCAGCCCGTATCCCCGTCCCCGTCCGTGTCGGTGGCCGTGTTCGCGTGGCGTACGGCGTAGCCGAGGGCGCGCTCGCCCAGCATCTCCTCGACGAGGTCGAGGAGTTCCAGCGCGGCCCCGGCGATCTCGTCGGGTTTCTCACCCGCCTCGATGCGCCGGCCGATCTCGCTGTAGAGCAGTGCGTGGAACCAGCCGATCTGGCTGGCCACCAGGCGCGGTGTCTGGTCGTCGGGGGCGGCCGCGGTC
This sequence comes from Streptomyces sp. NPDC059008, assembly GCF_042749045.1. Classification (NCBI taxonomy): domain Bacteria; kingdom Bacillati; phylum Actinomycetota; class Actinomycetes; order Kitasatosporales; family Streptomycetaceae; genus Streptomyces; species Streptomyces sp. NPDC059008. The sequence goes on from NZ_JBHYJC010000003.1 coordinate 9,431, forward strand.
TCCTCGGCGAGGACGTGGGCGAGCGCCTCGGTCATCTGCCGGCCGAGGTCCTCCAGGCGGGCGGTGAGGGTGGGGGCGGCCCGCATCATGGTGAAGACGCGGCCGAAGCCCGCGGTCAGGCCCACCTTGCGGTCACGGCGCCGCAGTTCGTCCCGGAGACGGTCGAGTACGGCCCGCGCGGCGGACTCGCCCGGCTGCCGGTCGCGGACGATGTCGGCGAGCCGCTGCGGGGAAGCCTGGTCGGGCGGCAGGACGAGGTCTTCCTTGGCCTCGTAGTAGTTGTAGAGGGTGTTGACCGAGACCTCCGCCGCCGCGGCGACCTCGGCGATGGTGACGTGGTCGAAGCCCCGCTCCACGAACAGGCCGACCGCCACGTCGGAGATGCGCTGCCGCGTCTGCCGCTTCTTGCGTTCCCGCAGCCCTTCGCTCATGCCGCAACCCTAATCGCCCTACCGTGGTGCACTCGCTCCCGTTGCTCAGCCGAAGAACACCAGCAGCAAGGACACCACGGTGACGACGGCGGCACCGATCGCGAACCCGGTGATCACCTTCCGCTGCCAGGGCGCGAGAGGGCCACCGCGCAGCGCGCTCCCCATCCGGCCGTACTGATCGATCCGCCCCGTGGGCGTGAGCGGATCCGTCGGTCCCTGAGGCATGCCCTGTGTCCAGTCGGGTCCCGGCTGCGGGTAGCGTCGCCGCCACCCCTCGTCCTGTCGCCACGGCAGTGTCATCTGTTGCTCCTTGCTTTTCGTTCCGTGCCCTCGGCTACCCCGGATCTGTCGCCCGATGCGGCCGGACCGCAGCCGTTCGCGCAGGTGAGGAGGTCGGCCTCGCGGTGGGGCAGCTCGGTTGCACGGTCAACCACTTGCCAGGGTCCTAAGCTGGGAAGGAGCCCATGTAGGGAGGTTCGCCGATGTCAACAGGCACCCTTCTGGCGATCATCATTCCCATCGTGGTGGTGCTTGCGCTGATCGCCGTCGCGATCACGCTCAACGTTCGACGACGCAACCAGCTCCGTGAACGCTTCGGCCCGGAGTACGAACGCACCGTCGAGTCCGCCGACAGCCGGCTGGCCGGTGAGCGGGAGCTGAGATCACGCGAGAAGCGCCACGATTCGCTGGACATCAAGCCGCTGCCCAGCAGCAGCCGCGAGCGGTACAGCCGCGACTGGGTCAGCGTGCAGGAGGAGTTCGTCGACCGTCCGGAAACGGCCGTGCACGATGCGGACCGTCTGGTGACGTCGCTGATGCACGAGCGGGGCTACCCGACCGAAGACTTCGACCAGCAGCTGCGGGACCTCTCCGTCGAGCACGGCCGCACACTGGAGCACTACCGCGCCGCCCATGAGGTCGACGCTCTCGGTACCCAGCACAAGGCGACCACCGAGCAGCTGCGGGGCGCCATGGTCCACTACCGCGCCCTCTTCGACGAACTGCTCTCCGACGGCGGCCAGGCACGCCACGCCCCCGCCTGAACGCACACCGTCCGCCACGACACCCGAGGGACGAAGAAATGCAACGAGCACCCCACACCGGCCGCGAGCCGGGTGGACTGACCACCGAGGATCTGGCCCAGCCCGGCGGGCGCGAGCCGCCTCCGGACGAGGAACCGCAAGCGACCGCCGACGCGCCCACTCTCCCCGGCGAGGCCACCGCCGTGCAGACGGAAGCCTCGGCGGCGCCCGCCCCTGAGGATGCCGGCGCCGCCGAGGAAGAGGCTCCGCAGCTGCTTTCCCCCGAGGACGCCGACGGCTTCCGCGGTCGCTGGCAGGAGCTCCAGAGCAGGTTCGTGGACGACCCGCGCGACGCCGTACAGGGTGCCGACGCACTGGTCGCGGAGGTCATGCAGAGCCTCGCTGCGACGTTCGCCGACCACAAGCAGACGCTGGAAGAGCAGTGGAACCGCGGCGATCAAGTGGACACCGAGGGCCTGCGCATGGCGCTGCGCCACTACCGGGCCTTCTTCCACCGCCTGCTTGCCGAGTAGGCCCGTCGAGCGGCCGGGCGTCCGCCGCCACCAGATCGGGGCGACGGCAACCCGCGAGCCTTTGACCACACGCCGACCTGCGAAGAACCGGCCGCGCCCGATCACTGCCGTGGTGGGGGCGGGCCCTCCAGGCTCGGCTCGGAGAACGCGGCGAGGTCGCGGCGGCGCAGCTCCTCCTCCTCGGTCTGTTCGATCCTGCGCATCGCGATACGCAGGACGGGGGGAGCCATCACCGAGGTGACGACCGCGACCAGGACGACGACGGTGTAGGTGGCCGTGGTCAGTACACCCAGCCGCAGGCCCGCCGTGGCGACGACGATCTGGATGACACCGCGCGCGTTCATTCCCGCGCCCATGGCCAGTGCTTCCCATGCCCCGAGCCGGGCGAGGCGCGCCCCGAGGAACGCTCCGGCGAACTTCCCGAACACGGCGACGGCCAGCACCACCAGTGCGGCGACCGCCACCACGGGATGGGCCAAGGCGGCCAGGTCGATGTGCAGGCCGGCGGTGGCGAAGAACAGCGGGGCGAACACCGCCATGACGACCGCCCGGAGCGGGGCGAGCTTCCTGAGGTCGACGTTGCTTCCGGAGCCGATGAGAACGCCGCCGATGAACGCTCCGAGCATGGCCTCGAGGCCGAGCGACTGCGTGGCGGCGGCGCCCAGTACGAGGACCGTCGTCACCACGGCGATCGTGGGCCCGGCATCGCCGGCCCGTTCCGCCATGGCCAGCGCCCGGCGCACCAGGGGCCGGACGACGGTCAGTGCCAGGATCACCACGCCCGCCATGTACCCGACGGAGAGGAGCACATGGCCGGCCCGGACCTGGCTGCCGGCCATGGCCGACACCACCGACAGCAGGAGCCAGCCGATGGCGTCGTCCACCATGCCGGCCCCGAGAATGAGCTGCCCCACCGTGCGATGAAGCAGGCGCATGTCCGCGAGGATCTTGGCGATCACGGGGATGGCGCTGACGCACAGGGCCACACCGAGGAACGCGGCGAACACCGGCTGCTCGCTTCCCACGGCGACCAGTGACGACGGCAGCCAGAACCCCGCCGCCACCCCGAGCCCCAGCGGTACCAGCAGCCCGGTGGTGCCCACGGTCAGGGTCGCCGCTCTCCTGCGGCGAAGCATCTTCGTATCGATCTCGATACCGGTGGTGCCCACCAGGAGCACCACACCGAGCTGTCCGATCGAGTCCAGCGGGCCGTGCGGCACGGCCGCGTCGGGCAGCCAGGTCGACAGGGCGGGGACGGCGTGGCCGAGCACCGAGGGGCCCAACAGGATCCCCGCGCACAGCTCACCGACCACGGGCGGCATGCCGACACGTACGGCCAGCCGTCCCAGCACCAGGGCCGTGGCCAGCAGCACGCCGGCCTGTACGAGAAGTCCGCCGCTCATTCCGCGCTGACCACTTCCCGGGGGCCGCCCGTCGCCCGCACGGCGGTCACGGCCTCGAAGACGGAGACCCGGTCCGCGATGTCGGGAAGCGGCCTGCGCTGGCGGAGGCCCTCCGGAGGCGTACCGATGTCCAGCGAGCCCAGTAGTCGTTCCTCTTCCGCCATGTGTAACAGGCCGCGCACGCCGGGGCTGGTGCACAGCCGGCCGGTGCGCCAGATGCTGCCGTAGCCACGGGCGTGCAGCAGCATCATGAGCGCATGCGTCATGGAGCAGCTGGCGGCGAGCTGCTCCCATTCGGGAATCTTGTGTCCCGGAACGGGGGCGAAGACCAGGAGCGCCCGCAACGGCGGCTCCGGCAGGCCGGCCGAGCCCTGCTCGACGGCGCGGGGTTCCCTGGGGACCAGCGCGCGAGCCAGAGCGGCGCGCGCTTCACCGCGTACCAGTATCCAGCGCCAGGGGCGCAGCCTTCCGTGATCGGGCGCCGTGGCCGCGCCGCGGAGGAGGTACTGGAACTCCTCGTCGCTCGGGGCGGGTTGGGCGAGTATCTTCTCGCTCCTGCGGGTGACGATCGCGGTCATGACGTCCATGGGGCGTCGGTTCCTTCCAGGTCGGGTGGCGGGCGGACTCAGGACCAGGCGACCAGATCACCCGCCGGGGTGAGGCCGAGGAAGAACGTCACGGTGATCCGCCGGCCCTCCCCGCCCGGCCCGTTCGGCAGCACGCGGTGGTAGTGGTTCGGGTTGAACAGCAGGGCGTCACCGTGGCCCGGGGCGATGGTGACGCGCCGACAGCCCTCCACCACACGGGGGTCGTAGCCGTACCGTTGGCGATGGACGTCGTCGGACGCCTCCCAGCGGTGCTGCCACAGACTCGTCCCGCCCCCCTCCTCCGGCACCACCAGGTAGGCGTTGTAGGTGAGCTCGGAGACGATCTCCTGGTCGAAGAGGCCACCCGGGTATTCGAGGTGGATGTCGTCGTAGTGCAGCAGGGTGCCCGCGTTGATCTCGCGCATCATCCCCGCGAAGGCGGGGCGCCCACCGATGGTGGCGGTCGTCACCGTCGTCCCCCATGCCTTGCCGAGCATGTCCAGGGACACCAGGGTCGGATCCGGCTCCATGCCGGCCTCCCGCCACATCCGCTCCGCGGCGTCGGCGTCCGGCCAGTAGCGATCCGCCTGCAACACGCCCTGGGGAGTCCGGTAGTCGTTGAGGGCCGGGCCGAACCTCGTCATGGCGACGCGGACCGGGTAGTAGTCGACCGTGGGCAGACGGTGCAGTGCGGCCGTCATGCTGTCGAGGGTCGCCCGGTCGAAGAAGCCGGGAATGCGGGCCGCGGCGAGTTTGCCCGCCGCGATATCGGTGAGGTGCTGCCTGGAGAAGGCGGAGACGTCCTCGGCGGAGAAACTCGGGTCGAGTGCTGTGCTGGGCATCATGCCTCCACATCCGATATCAGGACTGGGGTGCCGGGCTTTGCAAAAGGCAAGGCGGAGCAGCGTCTTCGCACACGGGAACGCATGGGCTCCTGACATTGGCGGCGCAGCGGGCAGCAACGGGGCGGTCGTCAACTCCCGGCGTGAGGAGCCTGGTGGATGTCGGCCGCACCACGATATGCCCCGCTGATTATTCGCGCGAGTGGGCAGCGTGGCAACGGGCTCTCGGTAGAACGTGGTCGTCGAACCGTCGAGAGGTCGAAATTGGCCGTCGTGCGATTCGCGCCACGTTAATCGAACGAGGACCGGGTGAGCGGCCCGGAAGATCCATCACGTCGTGTCTCGAACGCCCGTCTGCCCATTCCCCGAAAGTCGATCACCCACGACTTCGCGGTCCGGCGCCGGTCGCGCTTCCCCCAGCGGCCACAAGTGCCCGGAGATTGTCCCCCGAGTTGACCGGAATCCACGCCTTCACGTGATCGTGTGGTTGATCAGGGCCGGGAAGCGCACCTACGGTCCTGAACGCGTGTTCCACCAGGCACCACCTCTGATCAGTGCAGCCGATCCCGCATTCACCAGCCGAACATCGGAGACCCTTCGTGAGCGGTAACGGACTTGGCCCCAAGAGCGTCTGCACCCCGCTGGACAACAGCGAAATCCGCCGGATGTCGCACCATTACCACCGGTACGGCATCGCCACCGTAACCGACCTGATCGAAGAGCACACACGTCAACTGGTGCGGACCGAAGCGGAACGCCTCCTCGAGAAGCACGCCGAGCGACGCGACTTACGTCTCCAGACCACCGACTACACCCGCCGTTCCATGTCCGTGGTGCCCAGCGAGATGATCGCGGCCAACAGCGAACTGGTGACCTCGCTCTATGCGAACCCCGAGCTCTTGGGTGCTCTCGAAGCCCTCGCCGGTGAGAAGTTGCACCCCTGCCCCAAGGCGGACGAGGAGTTCCTGATCACCCGCCAGGAACAGCGTGGGGACACGCACGGATGGCACTGGGGCGACTTCAGCTTCGCTCTCATCTGGGTGCTCCTGGCACCGCCGATCGACGTCGGCGGTCTGCTCCAGTGCGTACCCCACACCACATGGGACAAGGCGTCACCACGGATCAACAGCTATCTCGCCGAAAACCCCATCAACACCTATCACTTCGCTTCGGGAGATGTGTACTTCCTACGGACCGATACCACGCTGCATCGCACGATCCCGCTGCGCGAGGACACCACCCGCATCATCCTGAACATGACGTGGGCGGGCGAACGGGACCTGAAGCGCGAGCTCGACGCGGACGACCGGTGGTGGGACGACGCCAACGTCTCGGCGGCGTCCGCCATCAAGAAGTGAAAGTGCCCGACGCCGATTCCCGTCCACGAAGAGAGACGACGATGACCGAGCTGAACACCCCGGACTCCACCGCCACAGCCGTATGGGACCACTTCGACAACGTCGAACCGGGAATCCGCCGCCGGATTGCCGTCCAGGACCCGGCAATCAAGGAATACCTGGACGGCATGCTGGCCCGCATCGCCGGGCACCGTGGTGTCGAACACCCGTACCTGAACGCCTATCGCACCACGCGGCTCTCCCCCGAGCAAGAGCGCCTCATGTACAGCGAATGCCACTACTTCTTCCGCCATCTCCCCTTCTACATCACCGGGATGGCGATCAAGACCCGGGACGAGATGATCCTCCGGGAGATCATCCTGAACGTGGCCGACGAGGTCGGCGGCGACCCCACGCACTCCGTCCTTTTCGGCGACTTCCTCGCCCGGATCGGAATCGACAAGGAACACCTCGACCGTTACGAGCCGCTCGAGGTCACCAAGCGCCTGAACGACGGAATCCGGATTCTGTACACCGAATCGTCGATCCACAAGGCCCTCGGCGCGCTGTACGCGGACGAGACCATGTCGTCCATCATGGTCTCCAAGATCAATGACGGGCTGGGCAACCAGGGCTACGACAAGGACCTGCGCCACTTCTGGCAACTGCACATCGACGTCGAGGTGGGCCACAGCAACTCCGTCTTCAACGCGATCGCCCCCTATGTGGGATCGCCGGCCACCCGCGCGGAGTTCGAGGAGGGCGCCTTCGAATTCCTCGGGCTGGTGGAGCGCTACTGGGACGGCGTGCAGCAGCTCGTGGGCCTTGAGGTATGACCCTCGAGGCATCCGGGGAGTCCGGGGACATCGGGTCGGCCCGCGGCCTGCGGCACATCGCCGTCGGCCGGCCCATCCCCGGCTCCATCCACTCGGTGTCCGTCTCGATCCCCGACGTCGCGGCGGTCGTCGGCTACGAGTCGGGCGACGCGGCCACCCGGAGCCGCATCTCCTGGGGCTATCCGCGCTTCCGTACCCATCCGTATGTGACACGGGTGGCGGGGCTCCTCGCGCAGGACGGCATCGGACCGGGCGAGGACCTCGTCCTGACCCGCTCGGCACGAGCCGCGGAAGCCGCCGCGGCCTACGCCGGGCTCTCCCCTGACGCCGCGTTCGACAGACACGGCCTGCACGGCGTGCGGCTCCCCGCCGACGGCCCCTCGGCCGCACGGGTCCGTGCCTACGTACAGCACACGGGCAGCCACCTGTCCTCGCGCGAGGCGGAAGACGTCCTGCTGGACGCCGGTCTGATCGACAGCCGGCAAGCCGAGGCCGCGGTCGAGGACGCGCCCTCGGAAGCCGTCAGGGCCGTCCTCGCCCACGCCTACGGTGTACGCGACACAGCGGACGTCTCGCTGCACAACAGCGGCATGAACGCCGTGGCGGCAGCCATCGCCGCGGTCTCCGGGATCCAGCGGGAGAACGGCCGGCGCAGATGGCTCCAGCTCGGCTGGATCTTCTTCGACACCATGAGCCTGTTGGAGAAGCGCGTCATCGACGTCGAACACACCACGGTCCCCGACCCGTTCGACCTGTCGGAGATCGCCCGCGTCGCCGACGCGCACGCCGGGGAGCTCGCCGGCATCATCGCGGAGGTCCCGAGCAATCCGAGCCTGCGCGCCCCGGACATCCCGGCCCTGCGGGAGATCGCCGCCCGGGCCGGCTGCGCACTGGTGGTCGACGCGACGATCGCCACCCCCTACAACGTCGAGGTGCTTCCCCACGCCGACGTGGTCTGCGAGAGCCTCACCAAATACGCCACCGGCTCGGCCGACGTCCTGATGGGCGCGGTCGTGGTCAACCCGGACTCCTCCTTCGGGCCGGACCTCCGCACCGAGCTGCGGCGCCACGGCGACGAGCCCTACCACCGCGACACGGCACGCGTGGCGGCCCGGATCCGCGGCTATGCGGAACGCATGGAGCGGGTGAACGCCAACACCCTTGCCCTCGCCGCCTGTCTCGAACGCCACGACCGGGTCGTCCGACGCGTCGACTGGGCGTACGACGCCCACTCCGAGGGCAACTACCGCAAGGTCGAACGCCGGCCCGACGCGCCGGGGGGCCTGCTCATGGTGGACCTCAAAGTCCCGCTCGAGCAGGTATACGACCGCCTCGCGGTGGCCAAGGGCCCCAGCTTCGGTGCCGAGTTCACGATGGCGTCACCACAGATCTTCATCGCGCACTACGACCTGCTCTCGACGCCGGAGGGCCGTGCCGCTCTGCGAGCCAGAGGACTGCACCGGGACATGCTGCGGATCTCCGTCGGGACCGAGGAACCGGAGCGCATCGTGGAGACCTTCGAGCGGGCCCTGCGCCCCGGCTGAGCGAGATGAACCGCCCTGGTCACGCGGGGCGGTTCATCGTCTCGGGCCGGCCTCCCTCAAGCACGCATCAAGGACGCCTTCGCCGCCTTGCTGTACGCGTCGGCGGCCTCGAAGGTGGGCGCCAAGGCGGTCAACTCCACGAAGCCGCAGGACTTCAGGGCCCCCAGCACATGCAGGGCCACGCCCTCGCCCTTGTCCTGCTCGTAGAGCAGCCCCTCCGCACGCAGCCGCTCGACAGCGGTCCTCGGGTCGATCCTGCCGAGCGCCTCCGGTTCGTGCAGCCGCCCGTGGACGTAGCACATCGGCTGTCCGTCGCTCCGCCGCAGCAGTCCGTCGTCCCCGACCTCCCTGCCGACGAGTGCCTCGGCGTACTTCAGCACATGACTGGGACCGACCTTGCGCAGGTTGATCTCCACCGCGAGCGGTCCGCGCTCTCCCGCGATCACGAAGTCGATACCGAACGTGCCCCGGTGACCGAGCTCGGCCAGCACCGCACCCGTGCGCGCGACCGCGTCGTTGATGACGGGCCGCCACCGCTCCTGGGCCGGGAACCGGCACCCCCAGTACTGGCCGCCCGACAGCACCTGGTCGTGGCTGGCGACCACCTTGACCGTGCCGTCCGCGCGGATGTCCCCGAGCCCGCTGGGCGACGAGGTGACGTCGTCGAGGAACTCCTCCACGATCGCCCCTCCTTCGGCGAGCTCCCGGTAGAAGTCGTCGGAGGGCATCCGGATCACCTCGGCCGCCGCGAGGAGATCCCCGGTGCTGCCGAGCTTGTCGCAGTCGACCAGCACATTGCCGATCGAGGCGGCGTAGGTGTCCGGGCTCAGCTTCACCATGACGCGCCGCGCCCGGCGCGGGCCCGAGGCGAGCCGCTCGATCTCCCGTACCACGGCCTCCTCGCTGCGCAGTTCCTCCGCCGTCCCGTCGGGCACCGCGACACCGGCACGCAGGAGGATCTCCTTGCCGCCGGCCTTGCTTCCCCAGCGGGCGACGAAGGACCGGTTGCCCTCTTCGAGATCGGCACCGACCCGGCGGGCCAGCTCGTCGAGGGAGTCGGAGGCCATGAAGTGGACGATGGACGTCTGCGCGCTCTCCTGCGCGGCGCCCCGCAGCGCGTCCACGATCCGGCCCTCGTCGAGGACCAGATCATCGAGCGGGCGCGGCTGGTGGGAGCTCGGCGTCAGCAGGGTCAGCCGCTCACGGGCGCTTTCGACCATGCGGTCGTCGAACCGGAAGACGTCGCGGAAGTGGTACTCGAGCGTGTAGGGATCGACCGGTTCCGACGTGATGACGACAGCCCGCACCGCCGGGTCGCGGAGGTCCCACAGGAAACAAAGGCTCCGCTCCGCCGAGTAGCGAAGGTACGAGACCTCCTGCAGTATCCGGTCGGCGTAGTTGAACGCATAGATCAGAATCCGCGTGAAGTCGTAATCAGCCATAAGAAGCGCTCTGCCTCGCTTGTCTGGGTTGCGGCCGACGGTCCGCACAGATCCATACGGACCGGGTGCTCCAGGTGAGGCTACGAGCTTGTCGGTAAAAGTGGGATCGGAATTACCCGTTCCGGTGATTTCTCGCAAGAAAGTACGAGTGATCGTCGCAACGTGTGTGGCCAGAAACGACCCGAAACCCCTTTATTTGCGTCTGGGGCATTTGCTCCGGACATGCGTCGGTGACACGATCGGGCTCGTGAAGATCCCGAAAGCCATCTGGGCCCTGGCCCTTACCGTCTTCGCGTGGGCCTCGGCCTTCCCCGCCATTCGCGTGGGCCTGCAGGGCTTCGGTGTCGCCGGCCTCTCGCTGGCCCGCCTCATGGTCGCCTCGGTCGCCCTGGCGATCGCGGCACCGTTCCTCGGCGTACGCGCACCACGCCGCCGCGACCTGCCCATGATCGTGCTGTGCGGTGTGAGCGGCATGTCGGCCTACCAAATCCTTCTGAACTGGGGCGAGGTACACGTCCCCGCCGGCACCGCGAGCCTGCTCATCGCCGTCGCACCGGTGTTCAGCGTGCTGCTCGCGGCGGCCTTCCTCGGGGAGCGGATCACCTGGTTGAAGTCCGTCGGAAGCGTGGTGGCGATCGTCGGCGCGGCGGTGATCGCGGTGGCCGGAGGTCATGCCCAATACACCGCCTCGGCGTGGGTCGTCCTCGCCGCGGCCGTTGTCCAGGGCGTCTACCACTTCGCGACCAAGCCCCTCCTGGCCTGGTACACCGGCCTCGAGGTCGCCTGTTACGCGATGTGGGCGGGGACCCTCTTCCTGCTCCCCCTCGTCCCCTGGATGGTGCACGGCTTCGCGACCGCGTCGGCGGCGTCACTGGCGTCCACCATCTTCCTGGGACTGTTCCCCTCCGCGGTGGGCTTCGTAGTCTGGGGGTACGCGGTCGCCCGGCTGTCCATGGCCTCGTCCACCGCGGCCCTGTACCTCGTGCCACCGGTCGCCCTCGTCGTCGCGTACGTATGGCTGGGGGAGGTGCCGTCCCCTCTGGCACTGGTCGGCGGGGCGCTCGGGATCACGGGCGTCGCACTCATCAATCGCCGTCCGCGCCGGGAGGCCTCCGGCGACGCCCCCGACGCGCTGACCGGAGAGCCCGAAACGTCCCACACGGACGAGTGGGACGGGGCGAGCGGGAAGGAGCCGCCGTCCCAGCACAGAACGGCGCGACCGGCCGAACGGCGCGGACCGGCGGCACCGGGGCTTAAATAATTCGCCATTTCCGCCCCTCGATCTTCTCTTGTAGCGCACCATGAGCACTCTCCCGCAACACACCGTGAGCCATACGGAAGGCACCCCAAAGACAGTGGGCACGCAGCACAACGTCTATCTGACCCAGACGTACACCTACGAGGCCAAGAGCAGGATTCTGAGTTCCGCGTCGAGCGCCGCCGGGATTCGACTGGCCCTGGTGGACAACATTTTCCATCCGCAGGGCGGAGGACAGCCGAGTGATCGGGGCTGGGTCGACGATATTCCTGCCTCCCCGGTCCGTGACCCCGAATCGGGATGGGTCTACGTCGACCTGGTCCCGGAATCCGGCAACGACGACCTTGGATTCTCCGAGGGTCGAGTGGTCACCGCGGCCATCGACGCCGAACAACGCCGTCTGCACGCCGCCCTGCACACCGCGGGTCACCTGGTCGACGCGCTGATTCGCCCGTTCGGCGTGCGGCACGTGGGCAGCAATCACTTTCCCGGTCAGGCTCGGGTCGAGTACGAGCTGGAGGGCGCGGAAGTGGACAAGCAGCACTTGGCCGATTCCCTGCGGGAGGGAGTGGCCAAGGCCATCGCGCAGGGCCTCCCGATCAGCTCCGGTGAGTGCGACGGGCGGCGGACGATCACCATCGAGGGGCTCGCGACGGAGTTCTGCGGTGGCACGCACGTCACCGACCTGAGCTGCCTCACCGATGTCTCCATCCGCTCCGTCAAAATCAAGTCGAGCCGGCTGAAGGTCGGCTATGAGGCGGTCCACGTGGCGCTCGACTGATCGGCGCCGGCCCGGGCGCCGGTGGAGCGTCCGTCCCGGGCGTGATCGAAGCCGCGCTCCACGAGGAGGCCGACGGCCACTGCGGAGACTGCCGTGGCCGCGGCCTCTTTGCGTTCCCGCAGCCCTTCGCCCCTAACCGGTGGCCGGACCGTACGGTGACGGGAACTCCGTCGGGAGCCAGGAGGCGGAGTCCCGGGCCCGGGCCGTGAGATGGGCGACGTAGGCGTTGCGGACCTCTGCCGCGGTAGCGAATCCCGGTTCGTCGGTGAGCCATGCGTCGGGAATGGCGGAGACCACTTCGCGCAGCAGTCCCGTGGTGATGCGGGGGGCGAACTCGGCGTCGGCCGCGGCCATGTCGGGCCGTCGGGTGCCGAGCGCGTGGTGCCGGAGGTCGTACGCCTTCGTGGTGGTGTCGGTCGCGGTGTCCCATCGGTGGTGGAAGACGAGGGCGGCGCCGTGGTCGATGAGCCACAGACGGGGGCGCTGGTGGCCGGAGGACGGCCAGGTCATGAGGTTCGGGCTGTGGGCCGTGCGGTCGACATTCGCGGTGAACGCGTCCAGCCAGATGACCCTGGCCGCCTCCGCCGGATCGACCTCGACGGCGTCCGCGGCGTCGGGGGTGAAGTCGGCCGCTCCCGGCAGACAGTCCATGCCGAGGTTGAGCCCCGCGCTGGCGTGCAGCAGGTCCTGCACTTCCTGGTGCGGTTCCTCCGCGGCGACCGAGGGGTCGAAGTCGACCAGCACCAACTCCGGTACCCGCAGGCCGAGTCGCCGGGCCAGCTCGCCGACGACGATCTCGGCGACGAGCGCCTTGCGTCCCTGCGCCGAGCCGGTGAACTTGACGACGTACGTCCCCAGGTCGTCGGCCTCGACGACGCCGGGGACCGAGCCACCGCTCCGCAGCGGGGTCACGTACCGGACGGCGGTCACCCTGCGCAGCGCGTCCGACGCTGTGGTGGTCATGCCTTCCCGCCCCTGCTTCGTCATGGGCCCACCGGGCCCGCCTCGGATAATAGTGAAGCCTACTCCAAATATGCAGTGCATTATAGTTTTCGTGGGGCGTGTGCGTCGTACCGCGCGCGCCCGCACACGACGGACCGCTGCGACGGGAGATGCGAACATGGCGACGCCGAACGGGCACGATGCGGCGGTGCGACGCGCCGACGAGGCCCTTCAGACGTACACGCTCTCGGGCGAGGGCTGGCGCCGCAGCCCCAGTGAGACCTTGCAGCAGGTGCTGGCCGATCTGCTGCACTGGTGCGACGACACCCAGCGGGACTTCGACGCCGCCCTGGCGCGGGCGCGTACCGAGCACGCCCGGGAGGCCGGGCGGGCGGCCGGCTGACGCCGGGGCGCGCACGTCGCCCGGGGAGCCGCCCGGGGCCGGGTGTCGGGCATCCGGGCCCGGGCGGTCGCGGACCGCACGGATCGGTCGGTCCTGCGGGTCAGCCGGTCTTCGCGAGGCCCTTGAGGAAGCCCATGCTGGGCATGAAGAAGTATTCGCCTCCCTTCATGTGCACGGACTGCTTCAGGCTCAGGGTGACCTTCTTGTCGGAGCCGTACTTCGCGGGCCACTGCTGGGCGACCGGTTTGCCCTGGCCGACCACGGGGTCCAGGCCGGTGGGCGGCTTCGACTGGACGAATTCCGGGGCGTTGACCCAGGCCGACTGCATGAACTCGAACTGGTTCTGGATGTTCCCCTGGACGCACAGGAAGAGCAGGCCGACCTTGCCCTTCTTCTCATAGCTGATGGCCCGGCGGGAAATGCGGTGGGTGCGCTCCTCTTTGAGCGTCCCGCCCAACTTGGTGGTGTCTCCGCGCGGGTTCGTCTTGCGAATGTGCGACTGGAACGGGCACTTCAGTCCGCCGGTGTCGGCGCTGAAGTTGAAGTTGTTGGGAATGTCCTTGTCGGCGCCGTCGGGAGTCGCGTTCTCCGAGACCGGGAATCCGTCGGGGAAGCGTCCCACCAGGTAGGCGCCCGCCAGTTCGCGGTCGGCGTGGTTGGGTTCGGTCCGGTTGTCCTCCTTCGCCAGGGCCTTGGCCAACTCGTGCCGGTCCATGTTGAACTGGTCGACGTTCTGTTCGAGCTTGCGGTACACCAGGAAAGTTCCGTAGCCGGTCTTGGAGTGCCCGCCGGGGTCCTTCACCAGTGCGAGCTTGAGCGGCGCCCCGGGGTTCCACTGCTTGCTGTTCTTGGGGATGTCCTTGGCGAAGAACAGCGGATCGCTCACGCCGTCGACAAAGCCGAAGTGTTCGTGGACGGGGCCGTTCTTGCCGCGCCGCAGGGCCCGGCCGACCTCGGTGTTCACCACCTTGCCGCTCTTGAGGGAGTCCGCGATGGCCTTGGCCTCGGCGGCGACCTTGCCCGGGTCGTCGTCCGCGATGACGACGAGCGCGTGCAGGTCCTCCTTGAAGGGCGTCTCCCAGTCCTTCCGGGGAGGGTCGGCGAGCCTGCTCACCGCGCCGGCGGCGCCCCCGCCGAACGTGGTGTCCGTCGGCTTCTTGCCGCTCAGGCCGAGGGTGTCGTACCCCTTGGCCGACAGCATGACGTTGACGAAGATGCCGCTGGGCTTCTTGGACAGCTCCACATCGAGATACGCCTCGGGGTCCTCCGCCTTCTTCGATTTCTCGAAGATTTCGGCGCGGGCGCGCGAATCGTCCCACTGCTTCAGCGCGGATGTCACCTTGGTCTTGCTCAATTCGGCGAGCCAGGCTCTGGCTTCCTGCGCCTTTGTCGCATCGAACTTGATGAAAAGGTGCCGGCTGTGGTCCCGGCCGTGGCTCTTCAGGATGTTTCCCTGAATATCACGGAGCAGGGCCTTCTCCTCGGTGGTGAGTTTTCCCTTCGGATCCGTGGGGCCGATACCGGTTTCCTTGTCGAAGTCGACGTCCATCGATCACTCCTTTCGTTCGGGGTCGGGAAGGCGGCAACGCCGCGCTTCCCGCATTCCCGGTCGGGAGCTGCTCGCCACGGTGGGGGCCGGCAGATCCCCCGTACGTCCGTGCGATTCATCCATATGGCCACGTCATATGACAGAACTCGCCACCGTCCCGCTCGATTTGACCGGCACGTCCGGCCACCCGGAGCGGAAGCCGTCCTCCGCGTCGGCGGCGGACGCCGGCTCACCCGGGCGGCGTGGCCCGAGCACCCGCCGCGCCGTCCGAGTCGGTGCCGATGAGCAGGGCGATCAGTCGTTCCGCCGGTTCGCGGGGGTGCGGGGCGCCGGCCCAGTTGGTCATCAGCAGGTGGTGG
This sequence comes from Streptomyces sp. NPDC059008, assembly GCF_042749045.1. NCBI lineage: Bacteria > Bacillati > Actinomycetota > Actinomycetes > Kitasatosporales > Streptomycetaceae > Streptomyces > Streptomyces sp. NPDC059008. The sequence continues at coordinate 24,700 of NZ_JBHYJC010000003.1, forward strand.
AGGGTGCCGACGAGAGCGAGTGCGACGGTCGCGGTGTCGGTGCCGTCCGCGAGGCGCCCGAGTCGTCGTTCGGCGTCCAGGTACTCGCCGATCGCGTCCTGTGTCGCCGTGAAGCCCGGCGCGCCGGCCTCCAGCGCCCGGCGAATCCGCAGGGCGGCGCCCGGGCGGGTCATGGCCAGGCCGACGACCGCGGGTTCCAGGGAGTTCAGCAGGGCGAGTGCGACCGTGACGAGGTTGTCGGCCACGGTTGCCCGACCGGCGCGCCCGGGGAGTCGCGCGGCTTCTCGTGCGGTGCGCGCGAGCCGGTCCAGGGCCAGCTCGGCGACGAATGCGTCCAGGCCGTCGAAGTGCGTGTGCAGCATTCCCTTGGCGCAGCCCGCCTCGGTGGTGATCGCTCGGCTGGTGAGGGCGGCCGGGCCCTCGCGGGACAGGACCCGCTCCGCGGCGGCGAACAGCCGCTCGCGAGGGTCGGGGATCGCTACCCCACGTGGTGACATGACACCTCTCCTGGTCCGTGCGCGGTGAACACCCCGGCACACAAAGGGCGTTGCCGGTATGGGCAAGCGCCCATACTGTTTGGGCGAGCGCCCATTCTAGGTCTCGGCAGACACCGGAGCCATCAGGAGGTCACATGCAACACCTCGTCAACACCGATCAGGCACAGGCATGGAACGGCTACGAGGGCACCCACTGGGCCCGGAACCAGGACCGCTGGGACGCCGTGAACGGGGGCTTCAACACCCCCCTGCTCACCGCCGCCGCCCTCACCGAGGCCGACCGCGTCCTGGACATCGGCTGCGGAGCCGGGAGCACGACCCGGCTCGCCGCACGCCGGGCCGTCCGCGGCCGGGCCCTGGGCCTGGACCTCTCCGCCCCGATGCTGGCGCGCGCACGCCGAACCGCCGAGCTCGAAGAGCTGGGCAACGTGGCCTTCGAGCAGGGCGACGCGCAGGCCCACCCCTTCGAGCCGGGCACGTTCGACGTCATGATCAGCCGCTTCGGCGTGATGTTCTTCGCCGACCCCGTCGCCGCCTTCGCCAACATCGGGCGGGCCCTGCGCCCCGGTGGCCGCATCGCCTTCGTCTGCGCGACGCGCGCTGAGGCCAACGAGTGGCTGCGGGCCGTCGCCGCACTGCGCGACATCCTGCCCATGGGGGGCTTCGGCGCACCGGGAGGCCCCGGGATGTTCTCCCTGGCGGATCCGGACCTGCTGCGCGAGGTGCTGTCCGCCGCCGGGTACCAGGACATCGAGGTGGCCGAGACCGAGGCCTACGGGACGTGGGGGCGCGACGCGGCCGACGCGGCCGCCCTGCTGCTGGAATCCGGCCCCGGACACCACCTGAGCCGCCAGGTCGGACCGGAGGAGCGGGAGCGCGCACGCCGAAGGCTCATCGACACCCTGCGCTCCCACGAGGACGACGACGGCGCGGTACGCCTGCGCAGCGCCGCCCTGCTGGTCACGGCCCACCGTCCCGGCCGGCCCGCCCGCTGAGCAGGCTGCCCGCGTCCGGTACGAACGGCGCGAGGTCCAGCGCGGTGAGGATGCGGTAGGCCGTGGCGGTGGCCGCCGAGAGCACCGGCAGTCCCGCCGCGTCCTCGACCGGCTGGATCGACGCCAGCGACGGCATCTGGACGCAGGCGGAGAGGACCAGTGCGTCGGCCCGGGAGAGGTCCAGGCGCCGCCAGTGTGCGCGCAGGTCGGCGGGGTCGAGGCGGGCCACCGCCAGATTGTCCGGCACCTCCAGGCTCAGCGCGTCCACCACCTCGGTGCCCGCGTCCTCGATGTACTCCGCGACCAGACGGGTCAGCGGCTTCATGTACGGAGTGACGATCGCGACCCGCCGCGCCCCCAGGGCCCTGATCCCGTCGAGCAGCGCCCCGGCGCTGGAGACGACGGGGGCCGGCGCACCCTGGTCGCGCAGCACGGTGGTGATCTCGTCCTCCGCGGTGCAGTGGTGCCCCGGGCCCTGCGCCATGATCGCCACGAGGCAGGCCGTGGCGACCACGTCGGGCCGCGCGTCGGCGAGTTCCAGCGCGGCGCGTCCGGTCTGCGCGTTCATGGCGCGCAACTGCTCCGGCGTGACGTGCTGCATGCGCATCCGGCTGCTGTGGAAGACGAACCGGTCCTCCGCCAGGACGGACTCCCGCGCATGCAGCATGCGCGGCAGCTCCGTTTCCATGGTGCGGTTCGAGCTGGGCACGATCAGGCCGATGTGGTGGTCGGGGCGGGGCACGGCATCCTCCGGGGTCCGGTGTGCGGACGGTCGTTGACGAGCGGGACCGGGACCCGTGGAGCGCCGCGGCGCGCGGCTACAGGTCCTCGGTGAGTCGCTCCCAGTGGTCGGCGAGCGAGGTGAGCAGGTGCACGATCTCTTCGCGGCGCTCGTCGCCGAAGGGCTCCAGGAGCCGCTGGTCGAGCTGCCGCGCACGGCTGTTGGCGTCGTCGAGGGTCTGTTTGCCCTCCTCGGTCAGGTACAGCAACTTGCGGCGGCCGTCGTCGGCGGCCGTTCTGCGGACGATCAGCCCCCGGGTCTCCAGCCGCCGGGCGACGTCCGCCATCGTCGAGGTGTCCAGGGCCACCGCCGACGCCATCGACCGCTGATCGTGCCCCGGCGCCGCGTCCACGGTCTGCAGTACCGCGAACTGCGGACCGGTGAGCGTCGGGTCCACCGCGCGGATCCAGACCGCGAGATATGCCTGGTAGAGGCGTCGGACCTGGTAGCCGGGCGCGGTCGTCAGGGCGGCGGGAGGCCGGGGCGGGATGGAGGTCGAGGGTGCGGTTTCGTCAGCCATGGGCTCACTTAAGCACGGCTCCGCGTCGGTTCGGCAGCCGGAACGGGACGGTCCGGCAGCCGGTCCGCGGACGGGGTGTCAGGTCAGCATCGGGCCCAGGGCCGCGCGCAGCGCCGCGAGCGCGGCCGGCGGGTTGTCCCAGAACAGCATGTGGCCGGCGTCCGGAATCCTGACGAGCGCGGCGGACGGGTGGAGCCCGGCCGCCTCCCGCGCGCCCTCGGCGGTGACGACGGGGCTCTCGGCGCCGTACAGCAGCGCCGTGGGGACCGGCACATCGGGCCACCAGCGGAAGAAGTCCTCGCTCTCGAAACCGTGATGGGTGGCCACGACGGCCTCCCGCCCGCAGCTGGCCAGCCAGCGCGCCCGCAACTCCTGCTCCGGCCGCGGCCAGCGCGGCCACGACTCGGCCACCTCGTCCGCGTCCGTGCCGCGTGCGGCCTGCGCCAACTGGTCCAGGAACGCCGTCAGCGCCGTCGGGTAGGGCCCGCGCCCCGGCCCGCTCATCGGCGGGTCGCCCAGCACCGTGCCCCGCAGCGCGACCTTGCCCCGGACGGCCGTCACGGCCGCGATCCGCGCGCCCATGGAGTGCCCGAAGAGCACCGGACGGTCCAGTCCGAGCCCGGTGACGACGGCTTCGGTGTCCTCGGCGTACGCGTCGAGGTCGTAGCGGCCGCCGTCGTCCGAGAGCCCGCGGCCGCGGACGTCGAGCACCAACGGGCGGACCAGGTCGGTCAGTTCCCGCGCGACGAAGTCCATCGTGATCGCGGGGCTGGTGATGCCGGGCAGTACGACGAGCGGGACGCCGTCGCCGCCGTAGTCCAGGACGTGCAGACGGGTGCCGCCCGAGCGCACCCAGCGGCTCGTGGCGGGTACGTCGGCGAGGTCGGCGAGCGCGGACTGCGGCAGACAGCGGGTGGGCTGGTTCGGCGGCACGGGAACCTCCAGTGGCGGACGGGGGAGTGGGGGCGGGGTCACCGGGCCGAGCCCGGTAGCCCGCCGAGATAGCCGACGGCGTCCGCGAGGCCGATCACATCGCCGTACTTGGCCTGGATGTCGAAGAGATTCGCCTCGTGCGGGCCGGCCGCCCGGTCGCCGACGCACTCGCGCGGCACCAGCACCGAGAACCCGGACTGCACCGCGTCCACGGCCGTCGCCCGCACACAACCGCTCGTCGTCGCCCCGCACACCAGCACCGTGTCGCAGCCCAGGCCGGTCAGCAGGGCGGCCAGCGAGGTCCCGAAGAAGGCGGAGGCGCCCTTCTTCACGATCAGGTGGTCTCCGGGCCGGCGCGGAAGCCGGGGATCGACCACGACCTCCGCACTGCCCTCGCGCAGCGCCCGCATGCCCTGCGCCTTGTGCAGCCAGGGGAGGGCGTCGCCGGTCGCCTCGGCCGTCGTGTACGCGATCGCGGTGAACACGACGGGCACGCCGGACCCGCGCCCGGCTTCGATCAACTCGCCGGTGGCGCCGACGACACCGGTCAGGTCGGCGCCGGACGGAAAGACGTCCTCGGTGAAGCCGCGGGTGAGGTCGACCACGACGATGGCGGGCCGCTCACCGCGGCGCACAGGGGCGCCGAAGCCCGCCCGGGTATAGGCGAGTTCGGTCTCCGGCCCGTACCGCGCGGCGCTCATGACGCCCTGCGCAGGGCGCGCAGCTCCCGCGCCTGGGCGCCGAGCCGGCCCAGCAGCCAGCCTTCGAAGAGCCCGAACACGAACGCCCCGGCGACCAGGCCGTACTTGGCGGCGGACGGGCCGAGCAGCGTCGCCAGGCCGTCGAGTTCGGAGCTCTGCGCGAGGGCGGGCCGCTGCGCGGCGGGCGCGGTGGAAGCGCCGGCCGCGTCCCGGGGCGCCGCCGCGCCGGCCCGGTCCTGGTCCAGCAGACTCCCCAGATTCCGGGCGAACTGCTGCAGGATCCGGTCCGACACGGTGGCGATCGCACCCTTCCCGAACTGGGCGATCTTGCCGCGGATCACCAGGTCCGTGCAGAGCTGGAGCACCGCGCCCCCGGGCGCCGCCACCACCTCCAGCGCGACCTCGGCCTCCGCGTCCCCGCTGCCGTGCGCATCGGCCCCACGGGCGTGCACCCGCAGCCGCCGCCGCTCGGCGTCGACGTCCAGGAACCGGACCGTGCCCGCGTACGCGGCGCTGACCGGACCCACCCTGACCTTCACCCGGCCCTGCCAGGCGTCGCCGTCCTGCCCGTCGAGCGCGGCGCCCGGCATGCACCCGGCGACCCGCTCGACATCGTTCATCAGGGCGAAGACCTCGTCCGGCGAGGCCTGTACCGGCACCTCGTGGGTCAGTTGCATACGTCATTTCTCCTTGCTGTCACAAAGACCCGCGCAGGCCCGGCGCCGGGCCCGCGCGCACCCGTCGATCGCTTCGACGATGGTCTGGTAGCCGGTGCACCGGCACAGGTTGGCGGCGACGACCTCCCGGATCTCCTCCTTGGTCGCCTCCGGCCGCTCGGCGAGGAACCCCTCGGCGAGCATCAGGAAGCCCGGTGTGCAGAACCCGCACTGCAGCCCGTGGTGCTCGCTGAACGCCCGCTGCAGATCGCTGAGCCCGTCCCCGTCCGAAAGGGACTCGACGGTACGGATCCGGGCGCCCTCGGCCTGCGCCGCGAACATCAGGCAGGCGCGTACCGGCCGGTCGTCGACCAGCACGGTGCAGGCGCCGCAGATGCCGTGCTCGCAGCCGACGTGCGTACCGGTCAGCCGCAGCTCGTGCCGGAGCACGTCGACGAGGGTGCGGCGCGGCTCGGTGATCACCTCGTGCTGCTCGCCGTTGACGTCGAGGGTCAACAGCTGCAACTCCCGCTGCGTCACGACTGCGTCATCGGTCATCGGGTGGCCTCCTGGTGCAGGGCGCGGTACACGGTCTCCGGGGTGACCGGCGTGTGGTCGAGCTCGACGCCCGTGGGGCGCAGGGCGTCGTTGACGGCGTTGAGGACGGCGGCGGGTGCCCCGATGGTGCCGCCCTCGCCGGCGCCCTTCGCGCCGGTCTCGGTGAAGGCGCAGGGCGTCTCCAGGTGGTGGATCAGGACATCGGGGATCTCATGGGCGGTGGGCACCTTGTAGTCCATGAAGCTGGTCGCCGACGGCTCGCCCTGGGCGTCGTAGGTGACCTGCTCGAACAGCGCACCCGCGATGCCCTGTGCGATGCCGCCGCGGCACTGCCCCTCCACCACCTGCGGGTTGATGGCGACGCCGCAGTCCTCCACGCAGACGTACCGGAGGATCTCCACCCGCCCGGTGCCCTCGTGCAGTTCGACGACGACGCCGTGGGTGGCGTTGGAGAAGGTGCCGTCGTTGAAGACGTCGAAGGTGGCGGTGGCCGACAGGCCCGGTTCGATGTCCTTGGGCAGCAGCTGCGCCTGGAGGTAGGCGATGTCGGCGATCTCTTCGTAGGTCATCACGGCGGAGTGGTCGTCGCGGCGGCGGACGCGGCCGCCCGCCAGCTCCACCTCCTCCGGGGCGACGTCCCAGCGGGCCGCGGCGATCGCCCGCAGCTTGTCGCCGAGCTTCGCCGCGGCCAGGCGCACCGCGCTGCCGCCGACGGTGATGGAGCGGCTGGCGAAGGTGCCCCAGCCGTAGGTGACGCGGTCGGTGTCGCCCTGGTGGAGCCGCACCTTGGCCATGTCCAGACCGAGTTCGTCGGCGACGATCTGCGCCATCGTGGTCTCGTGGCTCTGCCCGTGGCTCATGGTGCCGGTGGTGACGGTCACCGCGCCGCTGGTGTCCATCCGCACCTCGGAGATGTCGAAGCCCGGCACGACCTGCATCTTGCGCTGGGCGAAGGTCGCCGAGCCGTAGCCGGTGCGCTCGCTGAAGCACGCGTAGCCGATGCCGAGGTGCCGGCCCTCGGCCGCCGCCGCGGCCTGTTCGTCGTACCAGCCCTCGTCCCTGACGAGCCGCTCGCAGAGGTTCAGGGACTCCAGATAGGAACCGGGGTCGTAGGTGATGCCGTTGACGCCCGTGTACGGGAAGTCGGTGATGACGTTGCGGCGGCGGATCTCGACCGGGTCCAGGTCCAGTTCGCGGGCGGCCCGCTCGAAGAGCCGCTCGACGACCATCACGTACTGCGGCCGGCTCACGCCCCGGTACGGCGCGGTGGGGGCTTTGTTGGTGGTGACCGCCCGGCCGCGCACCCGGTAGGCGGGCACCCGGTAGACGCCGGGCATCTCGGCGGAGGCCATCAGCGGCTCGATGCCCGCCGTGAACGGATAGCAGGAGTAGGCGCCCATGTCGCACACCACGTCCGCGTCGAGCGCCAGGATCCCGCCGTCCGCGTCGAAGGCGGCGCGCACCCGATAGTGCTGTTCGCGCGCGAGGAACGACGCGGACAGCGCGTCCTTGCGGTCCTCGATCCACTTCACCGGCCTGCGCAGCCGCAGCGCGGCCGCACCGGCCGCGATCTCCTCCCGGCCGACGACGCACTTCTGGCCGAAGCCGCCGCCCATGTCGGGCACCACCACCCGCACCGCGCGCTCGTCGAGGCGCAGACTGCGGGAGGCCACCGTCCGCACCTGATGGGGGACCTGGGTGCAGGTCTGCAGGACGAGCTGTTCCTCGCGGTCGTCCCAGTGCGCCACGACGCCGCGGGTCTCCAGCGGCAGCGCGTTCTGCCGGCCGGTCCTGGTGTCGACGTGGACGACGCAGGGCGCGGAGTCGAAGACGTCGTCGATGCCGTCCGTGGCGAACAGCGAGACGTCGACGAGGGTGTTGCGGGCGGCCTCGGCGTGGACCAGGGGAGCGCCCGGGGCGAGGGCCGCCTCCTCGGACGTGACCGGTGGCAGCGTGGTGTACGTGACCCGCGCCGCCTCCAGCCCGTCCTCGGCCGCGTAGGCGTCCCGGGCCACCACGATCGCGACGGGCTCCCCGACGTAGCGGACTTTGTCGCGGGCCAGGACGGGCATCGAGGTCGGCACGAACTCCGAGACGGGGCGCCCCAGTTGGGCGGTGATGTCGCCCAGCGCCAGGTCGTCCGCCGTGAACGCGGCCACGACACCCGGGACGCGGCGGACCGCCGACAGGTCGACCGAGGCGATCTCGCCGTGGGCGACCGTACTGCGCACGAACTGGGCGTGCAGCATGCCGGGCAGCGCGATGTCGTCGACGAACCGGCCGCGCCCGGACAGCAGCCGCGGGTCCTCGCGGCGGGCCACCGACCTGCCCACCAGCTTGCGTTCCGTCATCGGGACATCGCCTCCTCGCAGGCCCGTCGGACCAGCGTCCGGACCAGTCCCCGGCGGTAGTGCGTGCTGCCGGACGCGTCGGCGGGCGGATCGACGGCCTCGGCGGCGGCGGCCGCGCAGGCCTCGAAGGAGCCGCCGCCGGCCAGCACGGACTCCGCCTCGGGCACCCGTACCACCGTGGCCGCCACACCGCCGAGCGCCACCCGGCCGCCGCGTACGGTCCCCTCCTCGACGTCGAGGTCCACGACGGCCGCCACCAGGGCGAAGTCACCGCGCCGCTCGGCGAACTCGGTGAGGGCCGCATACGGAGCGGGCCGGGGAAAGACGATCTCGACCAGCAGTTCGTCCGGGTCGAGGGCGGTCGTGTAGTAGCCGAGGAAGAAGTCCGCGGCCGGAATGCTCCGCTCGCCGCGCGGACCGCGCGCCACGAACTCGGCGTCGAGGGCCACCGCGAGCAGGCACCACTCGGCCGTGGCGTCGGCGTGCGCGATGCTCCCCCCGACCGTGCCGCGCGTACGGATGGGCAGATGCCCGATCCAGCCCATGGCGTCCCGCAGGACCGTGAAGCCCGCCCCGAGCACCTCCGCGGGAGCGGTCTGCACCGTGTGGTGGGTGGTGAGCGCCCCGATGCGCAGACCGCCCCCGGCGTCCCGGTGCAGCCGGTCGAGCTCCCGGATGCCGCCGATGTCGACCAGGTGCCGCGGGCGGGCCAGTCGGAAGTTCATCATCGCGACCAGGCTCTGTCCGCCGGCGATGGCCTTGGCGTCCTCACCGAGTTCGGCCAGCAGCCGGGTGGCTCCTTCGACGTCGGGGGCTCGGTGATACCGGAACGGTGCGGGCTTCATCGGTGCTCCTTGGTGGATACCCCGTGCTTGAGCTTGGGGAGGACGCGAAGCTCCTGCGGAGCAGGGCAGGGAAAGCCGAATGGCCGTCGGGTGATTCGGTGTTGACCACGGTGGTGATGAGGCAGCCCGCGACGATCACTGATCCTCAACTGTCCTACCTCCCGGGTAGGTTGTCGGGTATGGCGACGGAAGCGAAGACGGAGGAGGCCGGGCATGCCCGGTACACCTACCGTTTGCGGCTGTCGTCGTCGGCCCGTGCGGCTCTTGAGGCGGAGTGGTCGCGGTGCCGGTGGGTGTGGAACGAGTGCGTGGCCAAGTCCAAGCAGGCCCACGCTTGGAACCGGTCCAGGCCCGAGGGCGAGGGTCCGCGGACGTGCGGGCCGGTACAGCTCGCCAAGATGCTGACCGGGGCCCGTGCCGCGAACGGGTGGCTGCGGGAGGGCGCGTGTGTTCCGCAGCAGCAGTTGATACGCGACTTCGGCAAGTCCCGTGCCAAGGCCATGAAGGACGTCAAGGCCAGGCTGCCGATGCGGCAGCGGGCCGGGATGCCGAAGTACAAGAAGAAACGCGACGCGCTGCCGACGCTGGAGTACACCCGGCGCGGTTTCCGTCTCCATGACGGCCGTCTGCACCTGGCCGGCGGGATCGTGGTGAGGGTGGTGTGGTCGCGGGAGCTGCCCCATCTCCCCTCCAGCGTCCGCGTGTACCGGGACACTCTTGGCCATTGGTATGCGTCCTTCGTCGTGCCAACCGTGACCGAGGAACTGCCAGCCACCGGTCGGGATATCGGCATCGACTGGGGTGTGAAGCAGACCGCAACCACCACCAGCGACGCACACGACCTTCCCCATGCCCAGCACGGCGGGACAGCTGCCAAACGCCTGGCGCGGTACCAGCGGATGATGGCGCGCCGAAAGCCGAAGCGCGGCCAGGCCGCATCGAAGGGCTACCGCGAGGCGAAGCGGCAGACGGCCAAGCTGCAGAAGAAGGTCGCGCGGCAGCGTGAGGACACCGCTCGAAAGTGGGCCAAGCGCGTCGTCCGCGACCATGATCGGATCGCGGTCGAAGACTTCCACCCGAAGTTCCTTGCCAAGTCCACGATGGCGAAGAAAGCCGCCGACGCGGCGATCGGCGCGACCAAACACGCGCTGATCCACATGGCCCGCAAGCATGGCCGTGAGCTGTATGTTGTCCACCCCGCGCACACCACCATGGACTGCGCACAGTGCGGAGCGAGAACCAAGCACGCGCTACCTCTCTCAGAACGAACGTATACGTGCACCGCGTGCGGAGTCGTGTCCCCCAGGGACAAGAACTCCGCCCGCGTGATGCTCGTCCGGGCTGGTCTTCAACCCGGCTGGTGCTGATCGTGTAAGACCTGCTGGTCCGCAGGGCCGCAGGCGACGTGAGCTAGGAATCCCCTTCGTTTACGAAGGGGAGGATTCAAGGTCCTCCTGTAGTGCGTGGTGTGCTGTGGTGCTGAAGGATCGTCAGAGCGGTGCCTGCTCGGGGACCGCGCGGGCCGCGGCCGCCGACGGGTCCTGGCCGGCGCTGTCCAGGGCCCGGCCCTTGGTCTCCGGAGCCGCCACGGCCATCCACCCGACGGCCACCAGCACCGCCAGCGCCAGCACCGCGAACGTCACCGGGAGCCCCAGCACCGGCCACATCACCGAGCCGAACAGCAGCGGCGCGAAGCCGGTCAGCGCCCGGCTGACCGAGGAGGCCCAGCCGAAGCCGCTGGCCCGCAGGGGAGTGGGGTACAGCTCGGCGACGTAGGCGTACAGGACGGGGATGGCCAGCTGCATCAGGAAGCCGAACACCGCGATCGTCACCACCGACCCGGTCGGCATCTTCATCACCAGCGCGAAGACCACCAGCGCCAGCGACCCGACCGGCGCCGAGACCCCGATGAGCCACTTGCGGCCGACCACGTCGACGAGCGCGGTGGAGACCAGGACACCGAGGATGCCGACACCGCTCATCAGCGTGGTGCTCATGAAGGCGGCCGTGTCACCGAGGCCCTCCTCCTTGAGGATGGACGGCAGCCAGCTCAGCGCCGCGTAGTAGACGAGCATGATGGTGGCGAACAGCAGCCAGGCCGCGGAGGTGATCCGGGGACTGAACTTCCAGATGCGGCCGAGCTGTTCGGCGGCCGCGGCCACTCCGCGCGGCCCCGACGCGGCGACCGGCTCGGGGATGACGTACGGCTCGGCGGGGGCGCCGGTGCGGGCCACGAGCCCGTCGATGACCTGCCGGGCCTCGGTCTCCCGGCCCTTCTTCGTCAGATAGATCGGCGACTCGGGGATGCCGCGACGCGCCCAGAACAGCAGCAGCGCGGGCAGCACCATCGTCGCGAGCATCCAGCGCCAGTTCCCCTCCAGGGGCAGCATCGCCGTCGAGACGAACCCGCACAGCGTCACGCCGATCGGCCACCACAGATCGAGCGCGGTCAGCACCCGGCCCCGGTACTTGCGCGGCGAGAACTCGCCCACCAGCGCGTAGTCGACGGGGATGCAGCCGCCCAGCCCCACACCGGCGAGGAAGCGCAGCCCGAGGAAGACCGGGTAGTTCGGCGAGAGCGCGCCGAGCACCGAGAACAGCGCGAAGATCAGCAAGGTGACGCTGAAGGCCTTCTTGCGGCCGATCCGGTCGGCGACCGCGCCCCAGGCGATGGCGCCCACGGCCATGCCGACGAGGTTGGCGGTGGCCACCAGGCCGCGCGCGCTGAGCGAGAGGTCGAAGTGCGCCCCCAGCAGCGGCATGAGGAAGCCGTTCAGGGCGATGTCATAGGCGTCGAAGAGGTAGCCGAGGCCACCGATGATGAAGATCCTGCCCTGGACGGACCATCTCCAGGGGAGTTCCTGAACGATCTGATCTCCTGTTTTCACGTTCGCTCCACGGTGTTGCGTGTCGGTACGTGCCGCATCATCGCGGACGTAAAGCTCACCGCCCTCGCCTGCGGGTGTCGGATGCAGGTTCCTGCAAGAAGAATTTTCAGCGGGCGAACTGGTAGGAGAATGCGCCGCTGTCGTGGTCGTTGAGCGGGGTGCCGCCCCACAGCCAGCGGTACGACAGGTCCGACTCGCCGTCGAAGTTCCGCAGCTTCGCGTCCCTGGCCCGCTGCTCCGGGCCGTCGGGCAGGTGGTAGAAGGTCTTGTTCTGCAGTGAGGCGTCCTGGACCATTCCGGCGTGTCGGGCGCGCCGGTCGACATAGCGGCGCAGCGCCTCCTCGACGCCGCCGGCGGTGACCGCGCCCAGCTCCTCGGCGAGGACGGCGGCGTCCTCCATGGCCTGCGAGGCGCCCTGTGCCTGGTAGGGCAGCATCGCGTGGCAGGCGTCGCCGAGGAGGGCGACGCGTCCGTCCATCCACACCGGGTCACGCCGCCGGTGGTGGAGCGCGAAGACGGAGACGTCCTCCTTCGCCTTGGACAGCATCGCCGGTACCCGGTCGTCCCACCCCGGGAAGGCGTCGACGAGGTCCTGGGCCGTCGCGGGGAGCGTCCAGCTCTCGCGGACCTCGTCCGTGCACGGCACGCACGCCACGATGTTGAGGTACTCGCCGCCGCGGATCAGGTAGTGCACGAGGTGCCGGTCGGGCCCGTACCAGATCGTGCTCTGGTAGCGGTCCACGAGCCAGCGCGTCGCCGGGTCGGCCGCGATCAGCTCGCCCGGGATCAACGCCCGGTAGGCCATCTCGCCGGAGAACAGCAGCGTGTCGGGGGCGCCCATCAGCTCGCGTACCCGCGAGCGGATCCCGTCGGCGCCGATCAGCACGTCGCAGGGGTGGCGCCGGCCGCCCTCGGTGACCGCCACGGGGCGCTGGGGATCCGTGCGGTCCAGCGCGGTGACCCTGCTCGCGGTGTGCACCGCCACGACGGGGCCGGGCCCCGCGGGGTCGAGGCACGCGTCCAGCAGGATGCGGTGCAGGTCGGCCCGGTGGTAGTGCCAGTAGGGGGCGTTGAACTCGTCCGTGCAGCGCTGCCCCAGCGAGGTCTGGCCGATGACGCGGCCGTCCTTCCAGCGCCGCCGCACCTGGTCGAGCGGCTCGGTGTGGATGGCCTCCATCTGCCGGCGCAGTCCGAGGCCCAGCAGGATCCGGCTGGCGTTGGGCGCGGTCTGGATGCCCGCGCCGACCTCGCCGAGCTGCGCCGCCTGCTCCAGGACGGTGACCCGCAGACCGCGCTGCCGCAGCGCCAGCGCGGCGGTCAGCCCACCGAGACCTCCCCCTACGACGCCGACTTCGTACGACTGACTGGACGCCACTCTTCCTCCAACTCGCGGGCTACTACGGACGGTTCGCGGTACGGCGGGCGCGCTCAGCGGTCGGCGAGCCGTCCCGCGGTGACCACTTCGGTGCCGTCCACCGCGACGGTGCAGCCGCGCATGGCGATGTCGAGATGGGCGTAGGACTCACGGCCCAGCACCGGATGGGGCCCGGTCGACCACAGGAAGTTCCCGGCGAAGGCGCGGGCGTCCATGCCCATCAGGTCGTCCTTGCCGTACATCGCGGTGGCGAACCAGTCGGCCGAGCGCATCAGGCCCCAGCCCATGTGGGAGAGGCTGCGGGCCCACTGGTCCTGTGCGTCCTCGAAGAACGTCGACAGCATCGCGGCCTCCGCGCCGCCGGACACCTTCTCGATGTGCCCGCCGGCGATCTGCAGCGTGACCGGGTCGCGCACGTACTCCTTGAAGGGCAGCAGGATGTCGCCCTCGGCCAGCACGATCTGCCCGTCGGAGATCTCCGGCCAGCACAGCACCATCGTGCTCGGCCAGTGGTCCCAGCGGCCCGGATCGTCGGCGAACCCGCACTGGAACTCGGGTTCGGCGCCCGCCAGTTGCACGGTCAGGTCGGTGCCGGCGTCCGAGGTGACCCGCATGACGGACGACCGCTCCAACAGGTCGACGCCTTCTTGCACCTCGGCCTTGTCGCCCTCCTCGGGCAGATTGCGGACGAGCACGTCGGGGGCGTCGCAGACGAAGATGATGCGGGTGCCCGCGCGCAGGATCTCCTGCTGCACCGGTGCGTGGATGAAGCCCTCACGGGTCAGGTCGACGACCAGGTCCGCGGACTTCAGCAGGTCCTGCGCGGTGGTGTCGTGGAGGACGGAGACCAGGCCCGGGCCCGCACCGGTGTGGGTGCTGGGCATCGGGGCGGGACTGCCGCCCGGCACCGTCGCGGCGATGACGTGCGCACCGCACGCCTTCGCCGCGCCGAAGGCCGCCGCCACGTAGTCGCCACGGCTGCCGGGCTCCGCGAGCACGACGACATGCTCGCCGCTGCGCACCTTGCACAGCCGCAGTTCGCGGGTGAACGCATCGAGCAGATCGACGGACGAAAGATCGAACACGGGGTTCCTCCCAGGGCTCGCCTACGGGTACCGATCACGGCCTTCGTGCCGGCCGCGGCATCCGGCGGCCCTGCTCGGGACGCGCCGGTCGAGGGGGACGGGGCAGCGCGGGGCAGCCCGAAATCGCCCCGCGGCACAGGGGTTGACCAGCGGATACGACACGATCGGGGCCACCCGACGGAGATAATCCGAACACGTACGATCTGCCTTGGCAAGGGGGCGCGCACCGAGTTGACGCGGTTCTTTCCCGACGACCCGGCAGGGGAAAGCGCCCTTGGGGGGATCGTCGCGGGGCCCGGGGCCCGGAACGGCGCCGTCCCCCGGCCCGCCGAGGAGGCGGGACCGGGGGACGGGGGTGCGGTGCGGGGCGGTTCAGGTGGCGAGATGGAACCCGGCGCCGACTCCGCCCTGGGTGTTCATCGCGTCGATGATGCTGAGGATCGGCGAGCTGTGCTGGGCGCCCCAGGCGTTGCCGACCAGCGTCTGACCGTTGACGACGGGGGAACCCGAATCGCCGCCGTCGGTCCAGATGAGGTGGGTGAACCAGATCCCGTTGGTGCCCAGCTTCACGCCGCAGGTCAGGCCGGTCCGGTGGCCCTCCTTGCACATGCGGGTCCCGTTGGCGGGCGGGGCGCCGATCGATGTGATGGTCACCTGGCCGACGGTGCTGGTGGGGGCGACCCGGCTCTCGTCGAGTTTGATCACCGCGTAGTCCAGGCCCTTGGGGCCGGAGTTGAGCAGGTTGTTGGGTGTGCCGACGTACGTCACCGTGCCGATGGCCCCGGTTTCCAGGTCGGGGCGGCTGTCGGTGATCGGGGCGGGGGAGAAGGCCGTGCCCGCCGGCGAGGCGTCGCGGTAGACCCGCTCGCCGACCAGCTTGTTGCCCTGCTCGTCGATGAAGCAGTGCGCGTTGGTCAGCCCCACCAGGTTGCCGGCCGAGTCCCGGCCGACCGCGGTGAGGGTGCAGATGTAGTAGCTCGTGGGCGTCTCCGGCGTGGGCTTCAGCCGGAAGATAATGCCGGTTCCGCCTCCGACGGCCGTGCGGGTGTCGGCGCTCGCGGACGGGGCCGCGGCGATGGTCATGCCTGCCAGGAGGAGGGTGAGGCCGAGGGCGCGTAACACACGTAACATGCGATCACTTCCCGTGTGGGCTACAGCAGTCGGAACAAGGACTGCGTCCTCAGCCAATCGCGGAACCGACGCCTCAGGAGCGTCATCGTCTCTTTTGGACTATGTGATCCGCGTCACCCGCCCGCTCGCCCGTCTGTTCGTGCGGAGGGGCGTGAACTCCGACAAGAACGCGCTCGGTTGACGCGGCATCGGACCTGTCGGTCGCCGGGCGGCAGGTCGGTCACCCGTACACCAGCGACCGCGCCTGTGCGTAGGCCTCGCGGATGCGGCGGCCGGCCGAGCCGTCGGACGGTACGGGGATCTGCCGAGCCGCGGCGAGCGGCCACTGCGGCGGCTCGGGCGTACCCGCCAGGGCCCAGGCGGCCTGCCGGGCGGCGCCCAGGGCGACGTACTCCCCGGGTTCGGGCACGGTGACCGGGGTGCCGAAGACCTCGGCGGCGATCTCGCCGACCACCGGAGCCTTGGCCGCCCCGCCGATGATGTGGACGCGACGGGCGCTGACGTCCTGGGCGCGCAGCCGGTCCAGGGCGTCGGCCATGTTGCACAGCATGCCCTCGACGGCCGCCCGGGCGAGGTTCGGCGGGTGCATGTTCGCCTTGCGCATGCCCATCAGACTGCCCGCGGCCTCGGGGAGGTTGGGGGTGCGCTCGCCCCCGAGGTAGGGGAGCAGCACCAGGCCGCCGGCACCGGGCTCGGCCTCGCGGGCCAGGGGGTCGAGGTCGTCGAGGGCGATGCCGAGCATGCGGGCGGTGGAGCTGAGGACCCGGGCGGCGTTGAGGGTGCACACCAGCGGCAGGAAGCGGCCGGTGGCGTCGGCGAAGCCGGCGACGGCGCCGGTGGGGTCGCCCGCGGGGTGCTCGGAGAGGGCGAAGGCGGTGCCGCTGGTGCCCAGCGAGATCACCACGTCGCCGGGCTGGATGCCCAGGCCCAGGGCCGCGCCCATGTTGTCGCCCGTGCCCGCCGCCACCAGGGCCCCGTACGGTGTGCGGCCCGCCGCTTCGTTCGGGCGCAGCACGCGGGGCAGTTCGGGGACCCGGCCGCCGAAGGCGAGGGCGAGCAGATCCCTGCGGTAGGCGCCCTCGGCCGGGGACCAGTAGCCGGTACCCGAGGCGTCTCCCCGGTCCGTGACCGCTTCGGCGCCGGTACCGGGGCCGCCGCACAACTGCCAGGTCAGCCAGTCGTGCGGCAGCAGCACCCGGTCGGTGCGGTCCGCGAGGTGCGGCTCGTGCTCGGCCAGCCAACGCAGCTTGGCGACGGTGATGGCCGCGACCGGTACGGTGCCGACCGCCCGGGCCCACTTCTCCGGCCCGCCGAGCTCGGCGACGAGATCCGCGGCGGCCTGCGCGGAGCGGGTGTCGTTCCACAGCAGTGCGTCGCGCACCGGTCGGCCGGCCCCGTCGAGGGCGACCAGGCCGTGCTGCTGTCCCGCGACCGCGATGGCGTCGGCGTGTTCCAGCAGGCCGTCGCCCGCTTGGAGCAGCGCCTGCCACCAGGCCTCGGGGGAGACCTCGGTGCCGTCGGGATGGGCGGCGCGGCCCTGGTGGAGGACCTTCCCGGTGTCGGCGTCGCAGACGACGACCTTGCAGGACTGGGTAGAGGAGTCCACCCCGGCAACTGTGGGCATGACGATGTCGCTTCCGTGCAACTCGACGGGACGGTAAGGGGGTTCAGGCCTGCGGACGGAGCTGGATCTTGCGGCCCGATCCGTCGCGGAACGTCTGCAGGGCGGTGGCGAAGTCGTCCAGCCCGAAGCTGTGGGTGATCATCGTGTCGGCGTCGATGACCCCCTTGGCCATCAGGTCCACGGCCCGCCCGAAGCTGTGCAGGACGGCCATCGATCCGACGATGGTGATCTCGTCGTTGTACACGCGGAACGGCGAGAAGGACGCCTTGGCGGCGGACGGCGCGACGCCGAACTGCTGGAAGGTGCCGCCGCGTCGCACCCGGCCGAGGCCGTCCTCGATCACGGGGATGACGCCGGTGCAGTCGATCACGGTCTCCCAGCCCTGCGGCCGGTCCAGCGCCGCGGAGCTCACCGCCGTGGCGTCCGCGCCCAGCCGTCGGGCGACCTCCAGGCGGTCGGTGTTGATGTCGACGACCGAGAGGGAGGCCGCGCCGGCGGCCTTGGCGAGCTGGAGCATCATCAGCCCCATGGTGCCCGCGCCGTAGATCAGGTAGTGGTCGCCGAGGCGGCGCGGCAGGACGTCGAAGCCGCGTACCGCGCACGACAGCGGTTCGATCAGCGTGCCCTGCGCGATGTCGACACCCTCGGGCAGTCGGTAGCAGTTGGCCGCCGGGACCTTGACGTACTCGGCCATCGCGCCGTCCACGGTGTCGCCGATCGCGCCCCAGTTCTCGCACAGGTTGCCGTGCCCGATCGCGCAGTAGTGGCAGGCGCCGCAGAACAGCGACGGGTCGACGGCGACCTGCTCCCCGGTGCGCAGCCCGGTCACTCCCGCCCCCAGCGCGACGATCTCGCCGGTGAACTCATGGCCGGGAATGATCGGGTACGGGGTGGGTGCGAACTCCCCCTGGACGATGTGCACATCGGTGCCGCAGATGCCCACCGCGGCGGGGGCGACGACGACCTCGCCGGGGCCCGGGGTGGGGTCCTCGACGGTGGTGACCTCGTGGTGCCCGGGGGTGTGGATGACGACAGCGCGCATGGATCGGGGCCTTTCTCGGGGCGGCGCTCGGGGGAGTGCGCTCGGGGATGCGGGGAGCTGCGGCGCGGGGCCGGCTCAGCTGTGGGGGTCGACGGTGCGGACCTCGACGCCGAGGTCGCGGACGGGCTTGAGTTCGCTCTCCGGGGTTTCGGCGTCGGTGACCAGCAGGTCGTAGCCGCTGACATCGCCGTACGGATAGGTGGCGGTGCGGCCGAACTTGCTGTGGTCGACGGCCAGTACGGCGCGGTCGGCGGCCTGCAGATACGCCTGCTTGTTGTCCGCGTACTCGCGCACCGGGTGGAAGAGGCGGCCGCCGCTTATCGACGTGGCGGTGACGAAGGCGACGCCGGCGCGGATGTCCTGCAGCTGCCGCCGGGTCTGCGGACCGGCGCAGGACTCGAAGTCCTCGTAGAAGCGGTCGCCGAGCAGCGTCACCTCGGCCGGCGAGGCCGCCAGGAGGTAGGTGATGCGCAGCGAGTTGGTGATGACGCGGATGCCTTCGACGGCCGCGAGCCGGCGGGCGAGCGGGAAGAGCGTGGAGCCGCAGTCGATCAGCACCGTGTCGCCGGGGGAGACCTCCGCCACCAGCGCGTCCGCGATGGCGGTCTTGACCGCGACGTTGGCGTTCTCCCGGAAGCGCAGCGCACTCTCCATGGCGACGTTGGAGAAGGCCGTCGCCACCCCGCGGCCCTTGCGCAGCAACTGCCGCTCATGGAGGTTGTCCAGGTCCCGGTGCATGGTCATCACGCTGACGCGCATGCGCTCGGCGAGGTCGGCGATGCGGATCTCGCCTTCCTGGGCGACATGGCGCAGCACCGCCTGCCGGCGCTCCTCCACCTCTGCCTCGGAGCCGCGGCTCGGTCGCATCGTGGGCACCCCCGTTCGTTTCCGCCGGCGGTCGTCGCCGTGCTCTCACCCTAGAACATCACACACTTTATGTGAAGCTCTTGAAATTCTCTGTGATGTTGTTCAGTCTGATGGCCATGTTCGGGCGAACGCCCGGCCCATCAGGAGGTCCCCGCCGTGCTGCGCACACCCCGAAAGCGCGATCTGTCGCTGCCCCGCCCCGCCGTCCTCGGGATGCCCCGGGCCCTCATATGGGGCTATGTCGGCGTTCTGCTGTTCATGATCGGCGACGGTGTGGAGACCAGCTATCTGCCCGCGTACTTCAAGACCGACCTCGGCTTCGCGGAGGCCGGCGTCGGCGTCGTCTTCACGGTGTACGGAGTCACCGCCGCGGTGGGCGCCTTCCTGGCGGGCGGGCTGTGCGACCTGTGGGGACCGCGCCGGGTGATGATGGCCGGGGCGGCCTGCTGGGTGGTCTGCCACGCGCTGATGCTCGCGGTCGCCGTCCCCGCCCACTCCTACCCGCTGGTCCTCGCCACCTACGGCCTGCGCGGCTTCGGATATCCGCTGTTCGCCTACGGGTTCATGGTCTGGATCATGGCGGGTGCCCCGGAGCGGCAGCTCGGCAAGGCGCTCGGCTGGTTCTGGTTCTGCTTCACCATGGGCTACCCCGTCCTCGGCTCCGCCCTGGTCTCGTTCCTCAAGCCCTCGATCGGCTTCTACCACACGCTGTGGGCGTCGCTGGCGATGATCGTCGCGGGTGCCCTGGTCGTCCTGCTGCTGTTGCGGGAACGCACCGGATTCCAGGGCCTGTCCAGGGAGTCCGAGCGCGTCAGCCTGCCCCGTACGTTCCTGGGCTGCTTCACCGTCATGTTCGCCGAGCCGCGTGTGGGCATGGGAGCGGTGGTCCGGCTCGTCAACACCACGTCCCAG
The DNA here is from genome assembly GCF_042749045.1 of Streptomyces sp. NPDC059008. NCBI lineage: Bacteria > Bacillati > Actinomycetota > Actinomycetes > Kitasatosporales > Streptomycetaceae > Streptomyces > Streptomyces sp. NPDC059008. The sequence continues at coordinate 44,461 of NZ_JBHYJC010000003.1, forward strand.
TTCGGCGTGTGGGTCTTCGTCCCGCTCTACCTCGTCGACCAGGTCGGCTTCCGCGCCCAGGAGTGGGCCTCACTGCTGATCGTCATGATGGTCAGCAACCTCGCCTGTGTGGTGCTCTTCGGCGCGCTCGGCGACCGGTGGAGCCGGCGTGGGACCGTCGCCTGGCTCGGCGGCGTGGTCTCGGCCCTCGCCTGCCTGGCGCTGTACTACGTACCCGAGGCCGTGGGGCACGACTACCTGCTCGTCGCGATCGCCGCGGGCGCGCTGGGCGTCGGCATGGCCGGATACGTCCCGCTGCCCCCGCTGATGACCGCGCAGGCCCCCGAGCGCAAGGGGCAGATCATGTCGGCCTACACGCTGGGCGCCGGGGCCAGCATGGCCCTCGGTCCGCTCATCGGCACGCTCTTCATCGGGTCGCTCGGCATCGGGGGAGTCATGTGGATCTACGCCGCCCTGCATCTGCTCAGCGCCGTCCTCGTGCTGTGCATCAAGACGCCCGAGCCGCGCACGGAACCCGGTGCGCCCGCCGTCGTGCACCACGCGGAGCGGCGGGAGACGGCGGCGTTGACAGCGCCTTCCCGGGGGCTTTAATGGAGAAAAGGTGCATATGAGACGTCTGTGCTCACGTGAGCAGTCACGTGACACGGCGTCCCGTCCCGGAAGGCCAGGGCTGCTATGCGCACACACCACACCGGCCCGGAATACCTGGTGCAGACCGCCGCGATGGCCAAGAGGTTCTACCTCGAAGGCAAATCCAAGATGGAGATCGCGGAGGAGTTCGGGATCAGCCGGTTCAAGGTGGCCCGGACGCTGGAGTCCGCCCTCCGCGACGGCCTGATCCGGCTGGAGATACGCCTGCCCGCCGAACTCGACGCCGGTCTCTCCGACGCCCTGCGCACGCGGTACGGCCTGCGGCACGCCATCGTCATCGACTCCCGGCACGAAGACCCGGACGACACGGCCCAGGCCACCCGCCGCCTCGGTGCGGTCACCGCCGACCTGCTGGCCGAGATCGTCACCGAGAACGATGTCCTCGGCCTCGTCTGGGGCCCCGAGGTCGAAGCCCTCGGTCTCGAACTGACCACACTCGCCCGATGCACGGTCGTCCAGCTCTGCGGAGTCACCCCGCTGCGTCCGGTCAACGTGTCGGCCGTCGAGGCGGTGCGCCGGGCCGCGACCATATCCAGGGGCGTGGTCTACCCCATCTACGCACCCCTGCTGCTGCCCGACGCCACGGCGGCCCGGATGCTGCGCGAGCAGCCCGGCGTCGTCGACGCGGTGCGCCGCTTCGGCGACGTGACCAAGGCCGTCGTCACCGTCGGCGGCTGGGGCCCGGGGCTCTCCACCGTCTTCGACGCGCTCAGCGACGCCGACCGGGAGGACTACCGGCGCCGGGGCGTATGCGCCGAGGTCGCCGGCCGGCCGCTCGACGCCGAGGGCCGCGACATCGTCCCCGAACTCACCGAACGGATCATCGCCATCAGCTTCGACGAACTGCGCCAGGTCCCCGACGTCATCCTCATGGCCGACGGCGTCGAACGGGCCACCGCCGCCGCGGCGGCACTCAAGACGGGCCTCTTCAACGGCGTGGTCACCGACGCCGGGGTCGCCGAGAGCCTGCTCTGAGACCACGCCGTGCTCTACGGTGACGTCTGCGCGACCGGAGGCCAGCGACCCGCGCGCCGCGTCCGTGGGCGCGGGTTCTTTGCTCCGTTGGTGGGAGTGCGGAAGGAAACCGGCATTGTTGCCGCGGCCGGGTGAAAGGTGCCAGCCGTGAGAGCACGACGCCGTGGAAGGACCGGCCGTGGCCGTTTCGGCCGCGCGGTCGGCGGTGCCGGGGTGGCCCTGGCCGTGGCCGTGATGGCCGGCGGCTGCTACCGGGGCGCCGGCGATGTAGGCAACCGCGGCCGCGACACCCTCAACGTGCTGATGGTGAACAACCCGCAGATGGTGGATCTGCAGAAGCTCACCGCCGAGCACTTCACCAAGGAGACCGGCATCAAGGTGAACTTCACCGTGCTGCCGGAGGACGATCTGCGCGACAAGATGAGCCAGGACTTCTCCAGTCAGGCCGGGCAGTACGACGTGGCGAGCGTGAGCAATTACGAGACGCCGATCTACGCCCGCAACGGCTGGCTGACCGAACTGGGCACGCGCGCCGCCAAGGACCGCGCGTTCGACCAGGGCGACATCCTGGCCCCGGTCCGCACGTCCCTGACGGCCGCCGACGGGAAGGTGTACGCGGAGCCGTTCTACGGCGAGTCCTCGTTCCTGATGTACCGCAAGGACCTGTTCAAGGAGGCCGGGCTGCGCATGCCCGCCCGTCCCACCTGGCGGCAGGTGGCCTCGATGGCCGCCGAGCTGGACGGCTTCCGCAAGGGGATGAAGGGCATCTGCCTGCGCGGCCAGCCCGGTTGGGGCCAGCTGGTCGCCCCGCTGACGACCGTGGTGAACACCTTCGGCGGCACCTGGTTCACCAAGGACTGGAAGGCGCAGCTCGACAGCCCGGAGTTCACCAAGGCCACCCAGTTCTACGTCGATCTGGTCCGCAAGCACGGAGAGGCGGGCGCGCCGCAGGCCGGCTACACCGAGTGCCTCAACGACATGCAGCAGGGCAAGGTCGCCATGTGGTACGACGCGACCGCCGGCGCCGGCTCCCTGGAGAGCGCCGATTCCAAGGTCGCGGGCAAGGTCGGCTACGCACCGGCCCCGGTGGAGCGGACCGCCGACTCGGGCTGGCTGTACACCTGGGCCTGGGGCGTGCAGAAGGCCAGTACGCACCAGGACGCGGCCTGGAAGTTCATCCGCTGGGCCTCCGGCAAGGAGTACGAGCAGCTGGTGGGCCGCACCCTGGGCTGGTCGAAGGTGCCCGGCGGCAAGCGGGCCTCCCTCTACCGCGATCCGCAGTACATCCGGTCCGCCCGTGCCTTCGCCGGCCCGACCGAGCGGGCGATCAGCTCGGCCCGGCCCGACGACCCGGGCCTCCAGCCCCGTCCCGCGCCCGGGATCCAGTTTGTGGGCATCCCCGAATTCGCCGACCTCGGCACCAAGGTCTCCCACGAGATCAGCTCGGCCATCGCCGGCAAGCAGAGCGTGCCCGCCGCACTCCGTCACAGTCAGCGACTGGCGCGGGAGGTGGCCCGTGCCTACGGAGGCAACTGACGCATCGCGGTACGGCTCACACGGAGGCTCCCGCACCCGCCGCCGTCCGGCCCTGGACCGGGCCAGGGCCCGGACCCGCCGCGCGCCCCTCCTGCCCGCCCTGGTCTTCCTCGTCGTCGTCACCCAGCTCCCGTTCGTGGCGACGGTGGTGATCTCCTTCCTGCGCTGGAACGCCCTCGCCCCGGACAACCGCGGCTTCGCCGCCTTCGGCAACTACCGGGCCGTCTTCACCGACCCCGTACTGCGCAACGCGGTGTGGACCACGATCCTGCTGACGGTGACCGTGGTGCTGGTCAGCCTGCTGCTGGGGCTGGGCCTCGCGCTGCTGCTGGACCGCACCTTCCGCGGCCGCGGCATCGTCCGCACCCTGCTCATCACCCCGTTCCTGGTGGTGCCGGTCGCGTCCGCGCTGCTGTGGAAGCACGCCTTGTTCAACGCCTCGTACGGGCTCCTCAACGGCTCACTGACCTGGCTGTGGGGCCTGTTCGGCAGCGACGACCCACCGCAGCCGGACTGGTTGACCAGCGCTCCGCTCGCCGCCGTGGAGGTGGCGCTGATCTGGCAGTGGACGCCGTTCATGATGCTGATCCTGCTCGCCGGGCTGCAGAGCCGGCCCGCCGACGTCGTCGAGGCCGCGCGGGTGGACGGCGCCTCCGCCGTCGACGTCTTCCGCTATCTGACGCTGCCCCACCTGCGCCGCTACCTGGAACTGGCCGCCCTGCTCGGGACCATCTTCATCATCCAGAACTTCGACGCGGTCTTCACCATCACGTCGGGTGGCCTGGGCACGGCCAATCTCCCCTACACCATCTACCAGACCTTCTACCAGGCCCACGACTACGGACGGGCCTCCGCACAGGGCGTCGTCGTCCTCATCGGCTCCCTGCTCGTGGCCACCCTCGCGCTGCGCACCGTCTCGTCCCTGCTCCGCGAGGAAGGCCCCCGATGACCGGCCCGCCGCGTGCCGCACACCGGCTTCCCGCCTCCGCCCGCCGCCGGCGCCGCCGGAGCGCGTACCTGGGCCTGCTCGCCTGGCTGTGCGGTCTGCTCTTCTTCGTGCCGGTGGCGTGGATGGTGCTGACGTCCTTCCACAGCGAGACGGACGCGGCGAGCAATCCGCCGAGCGTGGGTGCCCCGCTCACCCTGCACGGCTACCGCGAGTTCTTCGGGGCGGGAACCGGCGTCAGCCCCTGGCCGCCGCTGATCAACTCGCTGACCGCCTCGGTCGTCTCCACGCTGCTGGTACTGGCGCTGGCCGTACCCGCCGCGTACGCGCTGTCGATCAAGCCGGTGCGCAAGTGGAGCGATGTGATGTTCTTCTTCCTTTCGACGAAGATGCTGCCGCTGGTCGCCGGACTGCTGCCGATCTACCTCGTCGCGCAGAACACCGGGATGCTCGACAACATCTGGCTGCTGGTCATCCTCTACACCGCCATGAACCTGCCGATCGCGGTATGGATGATGCGCTCCTTCCTGGCCGAGGTACCCGTCGAGATGCTGGAGGCCGCGTCCATCGACGGCGCCGGACTGCACACCACCCTGCTGCGGATCGTCGCCCCGGTCGCCATGCCCGGTATCGCCGCGACCGCCCTGATCTCCTTCATCTTCAGCTGGAACGAACTGCTCTTCGCCCGGGTCCTGACCGGCACCGTGGCCGGCACCGCACCGGTGTTCCTGACCGGCTTCGTCACCAGCCAGGGCCTGTTCCTGGCCAAGGTGTGCGCCGCGGCCACCGTCATCTCCCTCCCGGTGCTCCTCGCCGGGTTCGCCGCCCAGGACAAGCTCGTCCAGGGCCTCTCCCTGGGAGCCGTGAAATGACGCCCCGTTCACCGGGCACCACCGCTCCGCCGCGCACCGTCACGCATCACGCGGCAATACCGCTCGTCTGAGCAGAACCAGCTCATCTTTCAAAAATGCGGCCGCAGGCTATTGACACCGCATTTCACGGATCTTTAATGGAAGGGAAATTGCATATATGAGCTGTTATTGCTCACATGAGCAAAAAGCCGCAGATGCGGCCGCGTTGATCGCACGCTTTGCTTGCTTGAAGGGTCAAGGAAAATGACTGTTGTGGCTGAATTCGCCATCCCCCGTGATGTCGAACTGACCTCTGCCTCGTGCGCGTTGCCGGCAGTCCTGTCCTCCGCCCGGCAGGCGCGCACCTTCACCTCGGAATTTCTGCGGCTCCGGGGCGAGGCCGAAGAATTCATCGAAGCGGCCGTACTGATCGTCTGCGAGCTGGCCACGAACGCCATTCGCCACGGTGCCCGGCTGCTCGCCGAATACGGGCGCGAGCGGGGGCCGGATTCCGCGATCGCCCTCCGGCTGGCGCTGGAATCCGATGTGCTGCACATCGAGGTGCACGACGGCTCCGTGATCCTTCCCGTCCAGCGTGCGGCCGGGCGTGAGGAGGACTGCGGACGCGGGATGATGATCATCGCTGCGCTCGCCGAGTCCTGGACGTGCGGACTCGATCCCGCGGGCGGCAAGTGGGTACGGGCGACCCTGCGGCGGTCGACCGACGCCCTCCAGGCCTGACCTGGACCGTGACCCGGCCGGTCCACTGCCTGACCGAGGCGCCCCTGCCCCGATGAGTTCCGGCCGGGTCACGAGTCTGATCTGGTGACCGTCGTAGGGCGTCGTACGACGCTGCCGGCACGAGACGCCACGTGACACCACGGAGGACACCATGACCACCACGCCGAACGACCCGACCACCGCGTCGCCCGGCCGCCCGCCCGTCGTCGACCTGGCCACCTGGCAGGCCGCCCGCGACGAGCTCCTGGTCCGCGAGAAGGCCCACACCCGCGAGGGCGACGCCCTCGCCGCGGCCCGCCGCCGGCTGCCGATGGTCGAGTTCGACGGGACGGTCGAGGTCGTCGGGGCCGACGGCCCGGTCCCGTTCCTGGACCTGTTCCAGGGCCGCGACGAGCTCGTGGTCTACCAGCACATGTGGTACGACGGCGCGCCGCACCAGGGCCAGTGCGAGGGCTGCACCACCACGGCCTGGCACCTGAAGGACGCCGTCTACCTCAACGCCCGCGGCGTCTCGTTCGCCATCCTGACCACGGGCCGCTGGGACGAGGTGGCCCCCTACGTCGCGTTCATGGGCTACACCCAGCCCTGGTACTCCGTGCGTGACGTCGACGCGCCGGTCGGCGGCGAGATGGGCCACCTCACCTGCTTCCTGCGCGACGGCGACCGCGCGTTCCTCACCTACTCCACGACGGGCCGCGGCAACGAGCGGGTCAACGGGTCCCTCGGCCTGCTCGACATGACGCCCTACGGCCGCGGCGAGGCATGGGAGGACAACCCCGAGGGCTGGCCCGTGATCGGCGACGTCCGTGAGGGGTACCCGTCCGTGGCCCGCCAGGCCTGTTGGTCCTGGCGCTCGGACGCGGACGGGAACGCCACCTGGGGCCCGACCAGCCGCCCCGTACCGCAGTGGACCCGCCCCGGCGCGACCCCCGTGGAGACCCTCGGCCGGCACGGCCACCACCACTGACGCGCGGCGGACGACGGCGAAGTCGCGGGCGCGGCGGGCGCGTCCTAGGGGGTGCCCCGGACGGGCCGGTACGTGAGGAAGACAAGGTCGTCACCGAGGGTGCGGGTGCTGATGAGGCGCAGCGGTTTCATGGCGCTGATCTCGCCGAAGAGGCGCTCGCCGGCCCCGAGCACCACCGGAAACACGGTGAGCCGCAGTTCGTCGACGAGGTCGTGCTCCATCAGCAGCTGCACGAGCCGGATGCTGGCGTAGACGACGATGTCGCCGTCCAGCTCCTGCTTCAGCTGGGAGACCTCGGCCACCACGTCGCCCTTGAGCACCCTGCCCTTGGACGCCGTCGAACTGCTCCACAGGGGCTCTTGGAGGGTGGCGGACACCACGTACTTGGGCATGCCGTTCAATCTGTCCGCCCACTCACCACTGCGGGAGAGCCACCGCGTGGCGAACCACTCATCGCTCCGCCGGCCGAGCAGCAGCGCGGTGGCGCCCAGGGCCTCGTAGAGCTCGAGCTTGGCCCACGCCTCGCGGTCCCTGTCCCCCATCTGGAGGAACCAGCCGCCGCGGCTGAAGCCCTCCTCGCCGGTGGGGTCCTGGACGACACCGTCGAGCGAGACGTTCTCGCTGATGATGATCTTCCCCATCGCGGTCTCCTCGACCGGTGGCGTCAGCTCACCGGTGCCTTGGCCCTCGGCTGGTCTGGGCCACCCACTCCGGTGCCGGCTCGGCCTCGCCGTATGCGTCGTGCCAGTCCCACCATTCGTACGGCGGGGTCTGGGGGTAGCCGTCCGGCGAGTCCTCCCATGTCTCCTGCCGCCCGAGCGCGGTGATGTCGAGGTAGCTCCAGAGGCTGCCCATCGCCTCGTCGCCGCGGGCGTTGACGAAGTACGTGCGGAACACGCGGTCGCCGTCGCGGAGGAACGCGTTCGTGCCGTGCCACTCGTCCACGCCGAAGTCGGTGTCGAACTCGTCGGTGATCGTGTACCACGGCATCGCCCAGCCCATCCGCGCCTTGACGCGCTCGATGTCCGGCTGCGGCGCCCGCGACACGAAGACGAGAGTGGTGTCGCGGGCGTGCAAGTGGGCGAGGTGGCCGACCTGGTCGGCCAGCATGGAGCAGCCGCGGCAGGCGTGGTCGGGCCAGCCGAAGACGCCGGGCTCGAAGAAGGCACGGTAGACGATCAACTGACGGCGCCCCTCGAACAGGTCGAGCAGACCCGCCCTGCCCTCGGGGCCGTCGAACGCGTACGTCTTCTCCACCGCCTGCCACGGCATCCGCCGGCGCCTGGCGGCCAGTGCGTCACGGGCGTGGGTGAGCCGCTTCTCTTCCACGAGCAGCTGCCGGCGCGCCGCCTCCCACTCCTGCGGTGAAACGATCGCGGGTGTCGTCATGGCGAAGTCCACCTTCCAGTGTGGTCCGAGCGCCTGCGCCGGGCCAGGGGCGTGAGGGGGCGCTGCCCAGCAGGCCCTCTGCGTCGGGAGCCGACGGCCACAAGGCACGGGTGCGCTCCGGTACGCCGCACAGCTCTGGCGGGACCTCGTCCCCGTCCAGCTCGTCGACCGTCACCTTTCCTGTCTACTCCTGCCGCCGCCCCGAGGCACCTCAGACGACCGGCGGCCCCGCTTCGATGCGGCGCAATACCGGGGGCAGGCGGTCCAGGTCGGGGCCCGTCTGGACCTGCCGCTCGTCCCACCAGGTGGCGCCGGCGTCGCGCAGCGGACCGATCACGTCCCTGGCCTTGGCCGCGTCCAGGGGCGTGGCACCGCCGAGCACGAACTCGAAGGGGTTCCCGGCACGCTCGGCCGCTGCCGTACGCTGCTCGCGCACATAGCCGACCAGCTCCCGTACTTCTGCCGCGTCCGGCACATGGCCGTGTCGCGCCGACTCGAAGAGCGGCACCGCGCCGTCCCACCGCGCTGCTCGCCGCATCGGCGGGCGACGCGGCCAGAACCCGCCGATCCATACCGGCGGACCGGGCCGCTGAACGGTGGCGGGCAGCAGCGTCACGTCCCGGGCCTCGTAGTGCCGGCCGTGGTGGTTCACCGGCTCGCCGGACCAGAAGTGCCGCAGCAGCTCCAGTCCCTCGTCCAGCCGTTCAGCGAGGACGCGTGGCTCGGCGGGGTCGCCGAAGCTGCGGTATTCGTCCTCGATCGGACCGCCCAGACCTGCGGCGAAGATCGCCCGGCCGCCGCTGAGGTGGTCCAGGGTGGCCACTTGGCGGGCGAGTTGCTGCGGACGGTAACGGGGGACCGGCGTCAGCAGCGTGCCCAGCCGGATCCGGGAGGTCGCCAGCGCGGCCGCGGTCAGCAGCATCCAGGGGTCTGCGAAGGGGCGCCCCTGGTGTTGTCGGTGCAGTACGTGGTCCCAGACGAAGAGCCCGTCCCAGCAGGCCTGTTCGGCAGCGGCCGCCACGGTCGCGACGTTACGGGGGTCCGCGAAGTCGCCGAAGTTGGGAACGTTGATGGAGAAGCGCATCACAGCAGGATGCGCAACCGGCCGTGAAGAGGCAATGGGGGCTGGATACGGGCGAGTTCAGGGCGGCCACCGACAACGGCCGGATGACCTGCCGGCCTTGTTTCATCGGCATTTCATTCTCCGCTGCCAGGGTCGACGGGTCGGTGCTGAGAGCGCTACCGGAGTCATGTCCGGGCTGTCCCGTCCGCAGGGGCTTGTCCGATCCGGCTCAGTGAGAAATGGGTGGACGCATACGAAACCTCTCAGCCCGGCGGAGCAGATCTTCTCGCCGGTAGCGGCCGGCTGGTCCACCCGTGTTGATCTGGAGGTGTTCACCTTGATCGAGACGCAGAACTTCGAGATGCGGAACGTCGGGACCGCTGACGTGTACGAGGCCCCGCTGCTGACCGAGGTCGGCGACTTCGCCGACCTCACGCAGGGCAACACGGGGCTGTACCCCGAGGCGGGCGCTACCTGGTACGTCTGGTCGTGACCCGGTGTGCGGGTGCCGGTGCGTGACCGCCATGCGGCGCGGGCCGGCACCCGCACCTTCCGGTGGGGGGCCTCGCGGGAGCACCGCCGGTGGGAGGAATCCAGGGTCCGGCGAACCGGGCCGGAGCCCGTTCGCGCTTCGGGGCAGGCGTGCCGGGGCGCGGGTGGGCGCGAGGTGTCGAGGGTGGGCTGCGCAGTGGGTGACATGGTGGCGAGCTGGTTCGTGGCGTTCCCGGATCGGGAGACGCGGCAGGGATGCGCCGGACGGTTGCGGGAGTCGACCGTCGATGTGGTGTGTCATCCGTCGGGCCGGCCGTGGCTGGTGGGTTCCTGGCCGTCGGAGCGGATGGTGCTGGCTTCGGAGGGCGGGCGGATGCTGGCGGTCGTGGGCACCTCGTCCACGACACCTGCGGACCTGACGGCCCGTCTGAAGAGGGTCCGTACGGTCGCGGACGTCGAATCCGCGCTGAACGGGGTGCACGGCGGTTTCCATGTGGCCGCGTCCGTGGACGGCCACATGTACGTCCGCGGGAGCGCCTTCGGGGCCCGGCGCCTGTACCGCGCCGAGGTCGGGGGAGTGACGGTGTGCGCGGACCGGGCCCGCACGCTGGCCCACCTCACCGACGCCGGCCTCGATCCGGCCCGAGTCGCCGCCCGTCTCGCCGCGCCCTGTCTGCCGCACCCGTTGGCCGACGCCGGGATGTGGACCGGCGTGGAATCCGTCGAGCCCGGCCACGCTCTCCGCGTCGCTCCTGACGGGCGTACGTGCACCACCGCGTGGTGGCGGCCACCGCCCGCGGACCTGCCCATGGCGGACGCCGCGGGCCTGTTGCGTGCGGCCCTGCGAGCGGCCGTGGCGCTGCGCGTGCGTCCGGGCCGGGTGCTGGCCGCGGATCTGTCCGGCGGAATGGATTCCACTTCGCTGTGCTTCCTGGCCGCCGAAGCCGGCGCTCATCTGGTCACCTCGACCCAGCACTGGAACCGGCCCGGCAACCAGGACCACCACTACGCCCGATGCGCCGCCGACCACCTGCCCCACGTCGAGCCCCTGGTCTTCGCCTCCGCCGACCTGCCTGCGTGCTTCACCGGTCTCGACGAACGCCGCGAGCCCCTGGAGGAGCCCTCGGGCCTCCTGCGCGACCGAGCACGGCACTGCCACACGGCCGATGCGCTGCGCGCCCGGGGAGCCGAGCTGCGCCTGTCGGGGCACGGCGGCGACCACGCCCTCGTGCCCCCCGACGCCTACCTCCACGGCCTGTGGCGCCGTAGCCCGCTCACCGCGCTGCGGGTGACGAACGGGTTCAAGGCCCGCGGCCGTTGGAGCCTGCCGGCCGCCGCGCGGATCCTGCTGGGCGCCGGCTCCTACTCGGCCTGGCTCACCGGCGCCGCCGCACGTCTGCGCGAAGGCGCCGGGACGCACCAGGGCCCCGCTCCATGGGGGCCCCGGCCGGCCCTGCCGCCCTGGGCGAGCGACCACGCCGTGGACCTGGTCGCCACGGCCCTGCGTCGCGCGGCCGAACACTCCGAGCCGCTGGATCCCGACCCCGGCCGGCACGCCTGGCTCCTCCAGATGCGTGAGGCCGGGCGCGGCGCCGCCCTCCTCCACGAGGCGTCCACCGCTCATGGGCTGCCGACGGACAGCCCCTTCTGTGACGACGCCGTGCTGACCGCCTGCCTGACCGCCCGCCCCCATGAAGCGGGCCACCCCTGGGCCTACAAACCCCTGCTGGCCGCCGCGATGGACGGCCTGGTGCCCGCACACATCCTGCGTCGCACCACCAAGGACCACTGCGGCCCCGACTGGTACCTCGGTCTGCGCACCCACCGCCGCCACCTGGCCGGCATCGCCGACACCTCACACCTGGTCACCGCCGGCCTCGCCGACCGGGAACTCCTGCGCCGCGCCCTGATCAGCCCCGACCTGAACATCGGCGGCGCCCCGGAACTGGAGAACACGCTGGCCGCCGAGGTGTGGCTGCGCGACCTTGCCGCCCACCCCGACCCCGCCCACCTCGTCCCCCGCCGCCACCCACACCAGGAGTACCCCGTTGACACGGCTACGCACTGACGTCGCCTGCTGCCCCACCGAAGAAGGCATGGTCCTGCTGGACGAGCGCGACGGCCGCTACTGGCAACTCAACGCCACCGGCGCAACCGTCCTCCAGGCCCTCCTCGACGGCGCCGGCCCCCAGCAGATCGCCGATCGACTCGCCGCCACCCGCCCCGTACCCCGCGATCGCGCCGCGGCCGACGTCGTCGCCCTGCTCGACCGTCTCACCCGCTGCGGACTGGTGGTCGACGCCCCGTGAGCCAGACCCTCGACACCGACCACGGCCGTCCCCCGCTCGGCCGCCGAGCCGCCGCTCGCACCGCTGTCGCCGGCGCACGGCTGCTGGCCCACCTGCCGCCCAAGCGTCTACAGGCCGTCCTGCGCGCCGCCCGCCGTGGCGCGCGGCCCGCCGACCACGCCACCGCCCTGCGGGCCCGGCAGGACGTCACGGCCGTCAGCGTCCTGTGCTCCGGGCACTACTGCCTCCAACGCTCCCTCGCCACGGCCCTGTTGTGCCGCCTCGGCGGCACCTGGCCCACCTGGTCCACCGGGGTACGCACCCCGCCCTTCGCCGCCCACGCCTGGGTCGAAGCCGACGGTCGCCGCGTCGGCGAACCCGACGACACCGTCACCTACCGCACCCTGCTCAGCGTTCCCCCGCTCAACGACCACCACCCGTAGCGTGGAGCCACCCGGGCCCCGGAGCTCTGTATCAAGTACTCCCATTGGTCATAGAATCGGCGCGTGACTGCTGAAGATTCCGCATTTGCGGTGCTGGGTGTGCTGGGCGATCCCGTGCGCCGTCGGCTCTATCGACACGTCGCCGCCACCCCGGGTGAGGTGGGGCGCGACGCGGCCGCGGAAGCGGTCGGGATCTCCCGATCGCTGGCCGCCTTCCACCTGGACAAGCTGGTCGAGGCGGGGCTGCTGGCGGTGTCCTTCCGGCGGCTGTCCGGGCGCACCGGCCCCGGGGCGGGGCGGCCGGCGAAGGTGTACCGGCGTGCGGAGGGCGAGCACGCGGTGTCCGTTCCGCCCCGGTCCTACGACGCGGTCGGTCGACTGCTCGCCGAGGTGGTGGAGAACGCCGGCCTGGACCGGGAGCTACAGGCCGCGGCGAAGGCCGCGGGTGCGGCACATCCGGATGCATCCGCCGACGACCTGGTCGAGGTGCTGCGGGCCCGCGGCTACCAGCCCTTCTGGGAGGGCGAGACGCTACGGCTGCGCAACTGCCCCTTCCACGCGCTGGCCGAGGAGTTCCCCGCCCTGGTCTGCGGGATGAACCTCGCGCTGCTCGAAGGTCTGGCCCCCGAGCAGTGGTCGCCGACGATGGACCCCTGTCCCGGCGGGTGTTGCGTGGCGCTTTCTAAAAAATAGACTCATTGACTATAGAAGCGGGGTCGGGCCATGCTGGGCTCATGACTGGCTTTCACCTCGCGCAGGTCAACATCGGCCGCATCGTCGCTCCGCTGGACGGCCCGGAGTTGGCCGACTTCGTCGCCCAACTGCCCGAGATCAACGCGCTTGCCGAGCGCAGCCCCGGTTTCGTGTGGCGCATGGTCGACGACGGGGGCGAGGACGCGACCGGCGCCCGCCCCGACGAGAACGACGACATGCTCCTGATCAACTGCTCGGTCTGGGAGTCGGTCGAAGCCCTGCGGAACTTCACCTACCAGACCGGTCACCTGCGCGTACTGAGCCGCCGCCGCGAGTGGTTCCACCGCATGGCCGATGCGCACCAGGCCCTGTGGTGGATCCCGGCCGGTCACCGCCCCACCATCGCGGAGGCGATGGAGCGGGTCGCGAGCGTACGCGCACACGGCCCCGGCCCCCTCGCGTTCACCTTCCGCGACCCCTACCCGGCACCCTCCGGGGTCGCGCAGGGGTAGGGGCTGTGGTGAGGGTCGGCGCAGGTGCGAGGCGGTCCACCGCGCGGCACAGTGAGAGGTGCGGCATCCGGAGAAAGGCGGGCGGACCCGTGGGGAGCAGGAACGGACCGAGAACGTCCCGCGGCAAAGGGCTCCCGGCACGGCTTTTGGAGGTGGGTCCGTGACCGTCGGGGCAGGCTTCGACGAGCGCACCCCGCGTCGGCCCCGTGCCCGGCTCGACGCCCGCCGCCGCGAACGCCCGGGGCCGAGCTGAACAGGGCCCCTCGCCATGTCCGCCACCGCACTCGTCGTGATCGACATGCTCAACTCCTACGAGCACGAGGACGCCGACCTGCTGGTCCCCTCGGTGCGCACGGTCCTGCCACACCTCACCTCGCTGATCGAACGGGCTCGGCGGAGCGATATCGAGGTCATTTACGTCAATGACAATTTCGGACTGTGGCGCTCACACCATGATGAGCTGCTCGACACCGTGCTCAGTGGCCCCTACGCGGACCTGGTGGAGCCGGTCCGCCCGGATGACGATGCACTGTTCGTGGTCAAGGCGCGACACTCGATCTTCTACCAGACGCCGCTGGAATATCTGCTGCGCCAGCACGGTATCGACAGGATCGTGCTCTGCGGTCAGGTGACCGAACAATGCGTGCTCTACTCGGCGCTCGACGCCCATATCCGGCACTTCGGTGTCACTGTCGTCGAGGACGCCTGTGCGCATATCCACCAGGACCTCGCGGAGGCCGCCCTGCGCATGATGGAACGCAATATGCAGGCCCGTATCGTCAGTTCCACCGCGGAAGAACTCTTCTGAACGGGAGGTCCGGCTGAACGGGAGGCCCGGCTCCATGGCCCCGTCGGCCCGGCGTCGGCGAGCCGCACGAGCCGCTCAGGAATCCTTCGGATCGACACCCGTTTGGGCCTCATCATCCCGAGTTCCACTCGGCCGACGCGACCGACCTTTGGGGCCCAGATCCCGCATACCCTTTTCATCGGTCTCGGCGGCGCGCTGCTCGCCACTCTTGGTGTCGCTCTTCACGTCGCTCGCCGGCGGCACCTTCTCCCGGCCCTTGCCTTCCTTACCGGCGTCCGCCTCGGGCGCGTAACGCTCCGGGTGGAAGGACCGATGCGCACTCTCGTTCCTCTTCTGCTCGGTCTGGTCGACGTCGGGCGACCAGCCGTGCTGCTCGGTTCCCTTGTGCCTGCTGGGCCCCTCACCCATCTTCGGATGGGAGGACTTCCGCTCCTTGGACATGTCATCTCCTTCCCCTCTCCCTTCAGCCTGCGCACCCGCTGACAGATCCGCACCCCGGCGGCCGCTACCGTCCGCCTCTCGTTCCGTCCCGCCCGACCTGGATGATGCCGGCGTTGGCGATGACGATGTCCAGGCCGTCATGGCGATCGGCGATCGGCGATCTCGGCGAGGCGACCACGGACCGCGGTGGCATCCCGTACATCGCACACCACGCTGCGCACCGAGCCCGTCCCCGACGAGCGCCCCCGCGTAGCGTCGGGAGACCCCGGGACGAGCGGTTACTGGCCGCGGCCGGTGAGGTAGTCGCGTACCCGGTCGACCATCCCCAGGCCCGGGGCGAGCAGCTTGTTGGCCGGCGGTGTGCTCGGTGCGCCCGGGTGCGGGCGGGTGGGAGCCTTCTTCTTCGCCTGTCGGACCTTGTTGCCCAGCTCTTCGAGGACGTAAGGGTGAACGTCGGTGCGCAGCTGCGCGAAGAGGCGGTTCTCCTCGTCGTCGACGTGGGCGGTCACCTCGGTGCGCAGCTTCACTACGAGTCGGTCGAAATCGAGATCAGTGGCCGCACGTTGCTGGAGGTCCTTGAGGAGCTGTTCGACACGCGCGTGGTCGGCGAGTTCCTTGTCCGCCAGCGCGTCGCCTCCTTCCACGTGCTCCCGCACCGCCGGATACAGGTACTCCTCCTCCGCGACGGAGTGCCGCACCAGCTCGATCGTCAGCACATCCACCAGACGCCGGCGCTCCTCACTACCCGGCGGCGCGTCCTCGAACTGCTTGAAGAGCTCCTCGACCTCCCGGTGGTCGGTGGTCAGCTCCTTGATCACATCGTCGCCATGTCCCACGGCACACCGCCTCTCGTCGTGCAGCCGGCTTGTCCGGCCGTCCCACCACGGGTGCCCGAACTCCGAGGGAAATCACACCGCTGTGTGGTGGATTGCCCCACCTGCCGGACGGACGGCGTGGCGCGCAACGAGTTCCCACCGAGAACCGACGCCGGACAACCAAAACCACACCTTTCCTCCACTGCCGGAATGCGCGCGCCGGAAGGAGACCTGGACACGCTCCTGGCCCGAATCGAAGGGGTCGCTGTGTCACTCGCTGGGACGTCACTCGCTGGGACCGACCATGACCCGCACGGTCTCCAAGCCGGTGTCCACGGCATCGGGCACGTACATCCCCGCTCGGACACCCGAGTGCAGATAGCGCAGAACCGGTTCGCTGAGCAGTTCGCCCGGCAGCACCGCGGGAATACCGGGCGGGTACGGCGTCAGCATCTCCGCGGCCACCCGGCCGGGCGCCTCGCGCAGCGGAACATCCTCGACACGGCCGAAGAACGCGTCACGTGGCAGGCACTTCTGCTCCATCCGTAGCTGTTCAGGCGCAGGGACGTGCACCTGGGGGCCGGGACGCAGCTCGGGCGCGGCCGCTGCCAGTGCCTTGAGCCCGTCGACGAGTGCGTTCGCGGTCTCTTCGTTGTCGGCGTAGGTGAGCTGGGTGTTGATACGGCGATGGTCGGACAGGTGCACATCGATCGAGCGGTGTTCGCGCAGCCAGTCCGCCGCGCGGTACCCGGTGGTGTCCAGACCGCTGACGTCGATGACGACCGGCAGCGGGTCGAGGTCGTCCGCCAGGCCCGCACCGCAGAAGTCGGCACGGTCATTGACGTGCAGACCCTCGATGTCCTCGATCGCCGCCCGCGTCTGCGCCACCAGCTTCAAGGCTCGGTCGAGCAGCTCCCGGCCGTGCTGGACCATCTGCCTGCGCCAGCCGTCGAGAGCCGCGTAGATCAGCACCGACGGGCTGGTGGTGCCCAGGAGGTCGGCGCGCGTCTTCAGCAGCGCCGGCTCCAGCAGATCCCCTTGCAAGTGGAAGACGGAGCCCTGCTCCAGGCCGGCGCCCATCTTGTGGATGCTGGTCACGCACACGTCCGCACCCGCGTCCATGGCCCACGCGGGCAGGTCCGGATGGAAGGGCAGATGCGCGCCCCATGCCTCATCGACGATCAAGGGGCGGCCCCGACGGTGACATACGTCCGCGATGGCCCGCAGGTCGGCACAGCTTCCATACGGTGTCGGGCTGGTGACCAGGGCCCCTCTGGCATCTGGGTGCGCGGCGAAGGCCTGCTCGAAGTCGTCTGCCGAAGGGGGGTGCGCCAGATGTCTGTCGGCGTCCCACCGGGGGTCCACCCAGACGGGGCGAATGCCGGAGAGGATCAGGCCCGAGACGACGGACTTGTGCGCGTCCCTGCCGATCAGCAACTCCTCGTGTGGGCCCGCCACCGCGAGCATGGCCGCCTTCACCGAAAGGGAGCTTCCGCAGGTCGAGAAGAACGTGTGAGAAGCGTGCACCGCGTCGGCCATCAGGTGCTCGGCACGTTCGAGAACCCGGCTTCGGGCCCTTCGGTCGTCCAGCCCGCCGAAGGCGAGTACGTCGCTGTAAAAGACCGCGTCACCCAGCACCTCACGCGTCCTGGGGTCGGCTCCGCGCGCCTGCTTGTGGCCGGGCGGGCCGAAGGCCAGCTGCCCCGTGGCGTGATATTCCGCGAGGGCGTCCAGCACCGGCGCCTGGCTGTGATCAGGAGACATGGCACCACCACATTCGAAGGTCGTCCGGCGCAGCCGCCGGCACTACTGGTTCACGTCCGGGACGGACCCGGTGCCGGACGAACGCGGGCGGGCCGCGCCCCGCAATCCGGTAAGCCCTGGCCCGTTCCTGCCCGCGGCCGGTGAGGCTCTCGCCCACCAGGTCACCAGCCCCAGGCCGCGGGCGAGCGGGTGGTCGACTGTGGCGTGCTCGGGCCCTCGCCGGATGCGGCCATCGGCTCTCCGGCCGTCGCACCACGGGTTCCCGATCGTGGGCCGCGATAACACCCGTATGCGGTCTCTTGCTCCAGCTGTCGGTGGATCGGCGTGGCGCTCAGGCACCGGCCTGGAAGGAGAACGATGACGAGCCTGAGGAGGGTGTGCTCGCCGCTGCTGCCGTGGTCAGGCGCTCTCGCCTGTGCCGCCTCCGGACCCACCGGAGCCGCAACCAGAGCCGAGGTCGGTGTCGGTGGGGTGCTCTTTCCACCGGACCTCGATTAAGGACAATGTCGCCTCGGCTCTTCGGCGTTCGGCCCGGAGCGGTGTATCGCCAGGCAGCGGGCCCTCCCGGGACGATCTGGGGCCGTGGCGCCGGGCTGCCGGGTCGAGTGCGTGTGCGTGTGCGAACTCTACGGGCCCCGTTCGTACTGGCCAGTGGTCTGCAGGCCGGCACGGGACGTGGGGTGTGGGGCAGGGGCCGGATATCGATGGGGTCCTGAACGCGTGAGCTCGATCTTCCGTCTTCTGTGACCGACGGGCCGGTGATCGCTCGTTCGACGGTCCGTGCACCACTCGCTGGGCAGCGGACCGGGGGCGAGCCCGGTCCCGCTCCGCTGCCGGTACGGCAGCACGGTGCCGCCACGGGGAGTTGGTGGCTTCGGCAGTCCCACGCGCCGCCGGGTGCGGGGGCCGACGGGAGAGGCTTGATCGTTGAGTAGAGGCAATCGTCCGCAGACCCTGGGGACCCTGCGGGCCACGCGTACGCGATTACCGTCGCGGCGGTGGATCACCGCCGTGCTCGCCGCCCTGAGCGCGGTGGCGGCCCTGCTGACCGTTTCGTTGACCGCTGCGCCTGCGCACGCGGTGAACGGCGACGGCAGTTCGTCGTTCGCCACGTACAACATGCACGGCTCGGACAACGGTTCACGGTGGACCACGGAGATCAACCGGCTGGTCGCGAACTACCCGGTGGTGATGCTGCAGGAGGCCGGCAGCGGGCCACCTCAGCCGGCGGACGACCACCGGACCAGCTACCGGCAGATGCGGCTCACTCCGAACCGCAACCCCCAACCCAGCTCCTACACGGTCTCGACCTGGGCGGGCGGCCCGAACGGCACCAACCGCTACGTGTACCGCCTGCAGACCGACCCCCGCAGGATCAGCGAGACGAACGAGGACACGTGGGACGGCGGCCAGATGAACCTGGCGACGGTCACCGACACCCGGGCCACTGAGGTCCGCGTCCTGGAGAACAACTCCTACGCCCCGGACCCGAACGCCCCGAACAACCGCTACCGGGCCCGCCCGTTGCTCGGTCTGCGGTTCGGGAACACCTGGTACTGGAACACCCACGCCCGCGGCGAGGACGTGACCGGAGACGAGAACCGGCCCGGACTGCTCCACCAGGTCCGCACCTTCATGGCCAGGAGCGACCAGCGCGGCCGGCACTGGGTCCTGGCCGGCGACTACAACGTGAACATCCTCCACCGCAACGACAACGAGGCCCGCCAGTCGCTGCATCTGCACGCCGGCGAGCGCCTGCTGCGCACGGGTCAGCCGACGTACATCAACGGCGACCACCCGAGCGAGCTGGACTACGCGGTCACGAGCGGCCTGCCCGGCGGCTTCACCGCGTCCCGCGCGGACGGTGCCGGATCCGACCACGTGAACCGGTGAACCCGCCGGGCAGCCGGGGCCGACGTACAGCCGGCCCGGGCGGCCCGGTTCCTCTTGCGGGCTGAAGGGCGTCACGCGGTGATGGCCGCCACCAGTTCGTTCCGCCCGTAGGTGCCGGTCTTCCGGAAGATCGCCCTGAGATGTTCGTTCACCGTGTGTACGGACAGGTCGAGGAGCCGGGCGATCTGCTTGGGCGCGGATCCGTCCTGCAGGTGGTGCACGATCTGGCGTTCGCGGGCGGTGATTCCGTACCAGTCGCAGAACGAGGGGAGCAGCAGCGTGCCGGTTGCCCGCTGGATCATGACCGCGACGTCGCCGTCGTCACCGAGGGGCTGTGCCTCGATCGCGGTCCACCAGCCGGTTCCCACCGAGGGTACGCACACCCGCGGGTATGGCCCGCACGGGTCGCGCGCCTCCCGTGCCGCGGCCGCCAGCGCGCCGAACGACGACTCGGTCAGCCAGTCCGGAACGTTCTGTCGAGCCGTCATCGCTTCCAGCCACGGTCGCGCTTGAGGCGTCATGGCCCCGATCCGGCCGTCCGCGGCGACGATGAGCACGCTCGGCGGCGGCGCGTGTACCGACGGGGCGACGGGCCCAGCCGTCACATAGCTGCGCAGCGCGGTGATCAACGAAGGCCCGACCTCGGCGATTCGCCGTGCGTCACCACTGTCGAACGGCCGCCCGCCCGCCTCCCGCAGCAGGTAGAGCACTCCCCACACTCCGCGCGTGTCCCGCAACAGGAGGCACAGCTCCTCACCGACCCCGTACTCGTCGAGCAGCCGGTCACTCACACCTGGGCGATGTCTCCGATCGGCCACCATCACCGGAACCGGCTGCCGCGCCAGGCGATCCAGCTCCCGCACAGCCGCTGCCATGCGGTGAGGGTTCAGTAGCGCGCGGCCGACATCGGGGGCGTACCCGTGCCAGAACGCCAGTGACGTGATGCCCACACCCGACGCCGGGTTCATCACGCCACACCGCAACCCGTCATGCGCCACCACCGGCGCGAGCACCCGGGACAGCGCCGCCCCCGTCTCCTTGAGGTCGGCTCCCGGTACCAGTGCCGCGCGCAGATCCCGGTACATCCGATCCCCGTCAGCCCTCATATATCCAAGTGTGGGCTCCACGGGGGTCCCTCAGACGGTATGCGCCGGCGTCAACCCCCAAAAGTTTGGAATTTCCGGGAATCCAGGGCGAGGCGATCCTCAGATGTGTGCTTCGGCAGTCACCTGACAGCCGCCACGGCTCAGGCCCGTGCCCAGCACGACACAGACCAAGACCGGTCAACAGAGTGGGGGAGTACAGATGCGATCTGCACGGCGGATTTCTGTGGTCGCAGCGGCAGCGGCGAGTGCGCTGGTGCTGGGGCTGTCGTCGGCACCGGCGGCCCACGCGGCAACCTACTACCAGCTTGTGGCGCGCCACAGCGGAAAGTGCGTCACGGTGCCCAACGGCAACATGGGGCACGACGTTCCCGCGGAGCAGTGGACCTGCCGCGGCGAGACCGACCAGCAGTTCGGGGTCGACCACCTCGACCACGGCGAGTACGCGATCAAGGCCCGGCACAGCGGCAAGTGCCTGGACGTCGAATGGGCCAGCCACGACAGCAGGGCCCGCATCGTCCAGGCCAACTGCCACTACGGAGACAACCAGCGCTGGTACCAGCAGCCCACCAGCGACGGCTACGTCCTGCTCATCGCCAAGCACAGCGGCAAGTGCATGGACGTCGCCTGGGCCGACCAAGGAGACGGCGCACCGCTGGTCCAGTCCGGCTGCTGGCACGGGAACAACCAGCAGTTCAAACTGGCGCTGGTCTAGAAGGACTGAGCGCCGCAGGGGCCCAAGCCGCTGACGCTGAGGCCCCAGGAACCACACCGTCAGCACGGCTGCGGCCGGTCGCCAACGCGGACTCGATCCGCCGGCTGACCGCAGCCAGCCACCCCTACTGCCCCTATCCCCTGTTGCGGCACCCACGCGCGCCTGTACGCCATGGAACCCGCAGGACGAAGCAGCGCGGCTCCGTGAGCCCGCGGCCCGGGACCGTGCGGCGGTCATCGAGCTGCTGGCCTCACCAGAGGTGGGCACCTACCTCGGTGGCCCCCGGCCGCGTGATGAGCTGGAGCGCGAGATGCCGGAGGTGCCCGGCCGGCACCCCGGCCGTTTCACAGTCGATCTCGACGGAGCGATGATCGGCCAGATCACGCTCTACAGAGACACGGGGCACCTTCGTCAGGCTGCCGGGAAGACTGAGCTCGGCTACTTGTTCCTGCCGCAGACGTGGGGACGCGGGTACGCCGGCGAGGCGTGTGCAGCGGCACTCGACTGGTTCGCCTGCGCGCTTCCCGGCGAACCCGTGGTGCTGGCCACCCAGACCGCCAACGTCCGCTCGATGCGCCTCGCGGGGAAGCTGGGGTTCGTCGAGGTGGAGCGGTTTGAGGCCTACGGCGCCGAGCAGTGGTTCGGCATGTGGTCCCCGGCCGCGCTGTCCGACTGAGGTCGTGCTCGGCGGTGTCCGTACTCACCACCATGAAGCCGGGGGAGCGCGGGGGTGCAAAAGAACGGGTTCTGGCGCAGTGATCGGTGAGGTTGCGGTGGTGAAGCGTGGTTGCGTTCGGCCGTTGGCTGGGTGTCATGATCGGCCGTATGGGAGCTCTCTTCGGCTACTACGCCGCTGCTGATGACGAAGACGCCGTCCGGGCTGCGGTCCGCGAGGACGGACAGCCGATGGGGACGGGGTATGACTCGTTCGTCGTGAAAGGCCTCGATCCGGTGGTCGAGCTGCTGCCGGCCGAGGTGCTGGTTACCGGGCGAACTGCCGATGCTGTCGAATCGGATCCGCGACATGGCCATGTGGTCGGGATGGCGGGTGACGGAGAAGTCGTCACGCTGTCGCTCACTGATTCCTTTCGTGACTCCCTCGGCCGTTTCGACCGGAAGCAGCTGGGCGAAGTGGTCCGTGGTTGGTCTACGTCGAGCGTTTTCAGCGCTCAGTCGGATCTGAGTGGGCTCACGGGCTTCTTGGAGGATCTCGCTGCTCTCGCAGAGCGGGCGCTCGTTCGCGGCCACAGGTTGTACTGCTGGATCAGTGTGTAGTGGGCGCTTGATCACGTTGATCCGGTTGACGTGGACCTTCATGCCACCTGAGCTGCCAGGGCAGTGCGGTGACTGTCGTAAGGGCGCAAGGGCCAGCGTGCCGACCGCCGGCGCCGCGGCAGCGCGGGCGGCCGACCCACCGGGTTCGATAAGGCGATCTACAAGCGTCGCAACGAAGTCGAGCGAACGATGAATGCGCTCATCGGCTTCCGCGCCGGATCCACCCTCTTCGACAAGAGGGCGTACGTCTTCCACGGTGTTGTGACCGTTGCCGCCATCCGCCTCTGGCTCCGCTCATGACCCGCCGGGCGGCCCTTAGATCAGGCCCTTCGTGGTGTCTCCGGTCGGGAAAGCTTCCATGACAGCGATATCGAGGGGCTCGGCGAGTGCATCGGCGATCGCGGTGGCAATCGCGCCGAGCGGCTGGCCTTGGCTGTGGGCGTCCAGGCTGGCCTGGTCGGCCCACTTCTCCACCACCACGACTCGGTCTGCTCCGGCGTGGACGGCGTACAGCTGGCAGCCGTCCTCGGCGTGAACGGCCGGGCTGTGCTTCTCGAACGCGTTCAGGACCTCCTCGCGTCGGCCGGGCTTGGTCTTGATCGTCGCAATGACAACGGGCATATCGTCCTCCTGGGAATGGGCGGAAATCGCTACCCTAACGATCTTCGGCCTCGAGGATCGAACGAGAGTCCCGACCGCTCGTCACGAGGGCGGGGTGCGCTTCTTGTACCGAGTGGGTCCTAAGCTGACGCGATCGTAGTGCCAACGAGCACGGGACGAGAGCCGGCGCCGACTGGTCCGGGTACCGAATGAGGACGATGCATGCAGGGCGAACCCATAGCCGGACGGCGGGCGAGGATCTACCGGTTGTGGCTTGTCATCCCCGCATCAGGGATGGCAGGCGTCTGGCTCGCTCTCTACGAGCGCTCGCCCGCTGCGGTCCCGTCGCCCCAGTTCTACATCCTGTGCGGAACCCCGGGATCCCTGAAGGCGCTCTCCTTGGCATCGGTCCTCTCCATCGTCACCGCCGCGGCCGTGTGCGTCACCGGTACGGTCCGGGCCTTCAGAACGCCCTCCCGCCGTCCCCTGCGGCCGATCCTTCACCTGGCCGTGGCACTCGTTCTCCTCGTGGGAGCGGACAGCATGGACTACCTCGGAAGCGGCGTCGCCTACCGCGCGGCGGTGCGCAGCAGCGCGAACACCGACAGCTGCGAAAGTGCCTACCACGTCACGCCAGGCTGGTTCTTCTTCCTCGCTCCGGAAGACCGCGCTCAGTGGCACAGCCGCGCAGTCGAGCCCCGGTGATGCGTCTGCCCGTCGCTTCAAGCCCCTGTCTTGGGGTGCGTTGACCACGAACGTTCGCCGGGGTGGATCCCTTCACGGCAGGACGTTCTTCGTCGGCGCAGTGAAGACCGGAGCGCTGCACGACGTCTGACCGGCTCAGGGCCTCCGCCCGCGCATAGCAGAAGACTGCGCGGTCCGGTGGGTGGGCCGGACCGCGCAGAGTTGCCGTAACGGCGTGGGGGTCAGTGGTTTCGGGTGGCGGAGTCGTCGTGGACGCCGCATCGGGCCGTCCTCTTGGTCTGGCCCAGGGGCAGGTCGATACCGAGTCCGGGGTTGCCGCAGGTCTGGTTCTGGCGGCCGTTCTGAGCGGTGTTGGTCTCGGGCCCGACGACCTGCCCGCCGTCGGCCAGGGCCCGGCCGCGGTGCTCGGGGCCGTGGCCGTGGGAGTGGTCGACCGCGATGCAGTTGGTGTGCTTGCGGATGGTGCCCAGGACGTTGACGGTCAGGGTGTCGGCGGAGTTGCCGCAGTACACGTTCTGCTTGCCGGTCTGCGCGGCGTTGACCTCCGGCCCGATCGCGGTCCCACCCAGCGCCGAGGCGTTGCCCCGGTGTGCGTGTCCGCCGTGACCGTGGCCGTGGGAGCCGCCGTGGTGGTGACCGCGATCGACGGCCACACAGGTGGTCTTCTGGTTGAGGGTGCCCGCGACGTTGACGGTGATCAGGTCGGCGGAGTTGCCGCAGGCGAGGTTCTGCTTGCCCCTCTGGGCGATGTTGGTCTGCGGACCGAGGGTCGTGGCGCCCACGGCGTGGGCGCCCCTGTGGTGGGTGGTGTGGTGGCGGGTGTGGCCGTCGATGTCCACACAGGGCTTTCCCTGGTGCACCGTCTCGACGAGGTTGACGCGCAGCAGGCGGGCGGAGTTGCCGCAGGAGAGGTTCTGCTTGCCGGCCTGGTCGGTTTGCTCCTGCCCGCTGAGCGGGGTGAGGTCCATGTCGGCGAAGGCGCTGGTGGAGCCGGCCGACACCCAGGCGCCGGCCGAGAGCACGACCATCACGACCCTGCGGACCTTCTGACCGGTGGCCCCGTGCGTCACGCGCCGTCCCTTGTTCCCCATCGAGTGTGCTCCCGCCGTCGCATCGTGAGTGCTGCGCCCCACCGGCGACCTGCCGCGCCCCGGTGAACCGCCGTCATGGCCAAGAACGCCAATCGTGACGAAAGGTCACGATATGCCCGTAAGGTCGAGGCCCCGCCCGGATGCCGGGCGGGGCCGATCAGGCGGGGACACGCGGTCTACCGGTAGACGGAGCCGATGTTCTTGGAGCGGTCCACGGCGACGCACTGGGTGCGGACACGGGAGCCGGTGGCGGTCAGGGTCAGGTCGTTGGCGTTGCTGCAGTTGTTGTTCTGCCGGCCATCCTGCGCGGTGTTCTGCTGGAACAGCCCCGCCAGGCCGGAGCCGCCTTCGGCCTTGGCGCCGTCGCTGATCTCCGCGGTGCGCGCACGCTTGGAGCGGTCGACCGTCGCACACGCGGCGTCCACGTCGGAGCCCGTCAAGTGCAGAGTCGTGTTGTTGACGTTGCCGCAGTTGTTGTTCTGCCGGCCTTCCTGGGCGGTGTTCTGCTGGACCCCGAGGGCCGTGAGGCTGGATCCACCGGTGGCGTGGGCGCCGCCGCCCTTGGTCAGTGTGCGATCGCTACGGGAGCGGTCCAGGTTGGCGCAGTGATTCTGGGTCCGGCCCTCGATCGGGCGGATGGACGCGGCGTTGGACTTGGCGCAGTTGTTGTTCTGCCGGCCTTCCTGCGCGGTGTTCTGCTGGAACGCGGCGATGGGGGCGGAGCCGCCGGTGGTGTGCGCGCCGCCGCCCTTGGTCAGCGAACGTTTGTTGCGCGAGCGATCCAGGTTGACGCAGTCGCCCTCGGCCCGTCCCCCGGTCACGGTGAGGAGCGTGCTGTTGAGGTCGGCGCAGTTGTTGTTCTGCCGGCCTTCCTGCGCGGCGTTCTGCTGGAACACTTGCGCGGCGCCGGAGCCGCCGGTGGTGTGGGCGCCGCGGCCCTTGGTCAGCACGTGATGGTTGCGCGAGCCGTCCCGGTTGGCGCAATGCCCCTTGGCTTGGCCGCCGGTCACGTTGATGTCCGTGGTGTTGGCGTCGGCGCAGTTGTTGTTCTGCCGGCCCTCTTGCGCGGTGTTCTGCCGGAACGAGCCGAAGTCGTCGCCGGAGCCGCCGGTGGCGTGGGCGCCGCCGCCCTTGGTGAGCGTGCGGTGGTTGCGCGAGCCGTCCCGGTTGGCGCAATGCCCCTCGGCTCGGCCGCCGATCACGGGGAGGGAGACGAAGTTGGCGTCGGCGCAGTTGTTGTTCTGCCGGCCCTCCTGCGCCGTGTTCTGGTCGAACACGCCCGCGGCGGCGGAGCCTCCGGTGGTGTGGGCGCCGCGGCCCTTGGTCAGCGTGTGGTGGTTGCGGGAGCGGTCCAGGTCGGCGCAATGCGCCTGGGCCGGACCGCCGGTCACGGTGATGTTCGTGTGGTTGGCGTTGGCGCAGTTGTTGTTCTGACGGCCCTTCTGCGCGGTGTTCTGCTGGACCGCGTTGGCGACGCCGGAGCCGCCGGTGGTGTGCGCGCCGCCGCCCTTGGTCACGGCGTGCTTGTTGAAGGACGCGTCGCCGACCACACAGTGGCCGTCCGTACGGCCTCCCGTCAGCACGGCTTCCGTTACGCCGAAGGGCAGGCCGTTCCAGTGGGAGCAGTTGTTGTTCTGGCGGTGGCCCTGCGCGGTGTTCTGCTCCCATGCGTCCAGCGGGGCGGAGCCACCGAGGGCGGTGGCTCCGTGGCCATGACCGTGGCCCTCGGCGAAGGCGATCCCCAAACCGGTGGACGCCCAGCTGCCCACCGCCAAGACCACCAGTGCGGCCCTTCCAACCCTTCGCAAGCGCACAATTCCTCCCGGAATGAATCGAAATCTCCTACATCCTCCCTTCAACGACCTTTCGCTCGCCGATGACACGGAATCACCCCAGACCTCCCCCGGACAGCTCACGGCCCACCCGAAGCTTCTACGACGGGGGCTGGAGCGCTCGCGGTGAGGGGGCTGAGTGTGGTGTGTCCGGGGCCTACCTGCCCCAGATCTTCCGGTACGTCGTGCGGTAGCCGGGTGGGTCCCAGGTTGTCGCGCCGCGGCTGTTGGTGGCGGTGGCGATGTGGACGGGGGCGACGTAGCCGCTGGCGGGTGTGCCGGAGAAGGCGCGGTTGAACTCGTCGAGGATCTGCCAGCCCTGTTGGGCGAAGGGTTCGGGGACGGTGGCCGCCTGGAACTGGCGGCTGTTGATGCGCTGGAAGGCGGAGGGGTCGCCGTCGCCCGCGCCGATGTTGTACGGAGGTCCGGCGCCCTTCTTGCGCGCCGCGCGCAGGGCCGGGGCGGCGTCGGCGAAGTAGACGTCGTTGATGGCTACGGAGTGGGTCCAGGCGGCAGGGAAGCGCGAGAGGAGGGAGGAGACCTCCTGGGGGGTTCGGCTGCTGGTGTCGGAGATCGGGATGTTCTCCTCGGCCAGGATCCGCGTGCCCGGACAGGTGGCGAGTTCCTTCTTGATCAGTTCGGACTTGTTCCTGGCGAACGGGATCGAGGCGTCGGTGAACACCACGACTCCGGCGTTGCCGTGGGAGTGCGCGATGATCCAGTCGGCGCTGATGCTCGCGACATCGCCGACCTTGGTGGTGACGTTGCTGAAGAGTTCGGGGTCCTTGCTCGGGCCGGGGGAGTCGACCGCGTGCCAGCCGACGAGCGGGATGCGTTCCGCGTTGGCCTTCGCGACCTGCTGCGACGTCAGGTGGGGGTCGAAGCCGCCGATGACGATGCCCGCGGGCTTCAGGGCGATGGCCTGGCTGAACGCCGCCTGGATCCCGGCGGGGGTGCCCTGGCCGTCGATCACCCGGACGTCCCAGCCGATGGCTTTCGAGGCTTCCTGCACGCCCTCGGCGGCGCCCGCGACGCCCGGGTTGTTCATGGTCTGCGCGACATAGATGATCTTCTTGCCGGATACGGCCTTGGGGCCACCGGTGGGGCCGTTCCCCGCGCGGCTGGTCTTCTCGGCCCGTGCGACGGCTGCCTCGGCCCTGGCCAGGGCGCTGGGACAGCCCGGCGTGGCCGGCCGCGCCGAGACCGGGCCGCCGCCGCTCGACGCCCCGCGTTCGCAGCCGAGGAGGACGGTGGCCGCGACTGCCAGGGCGACGGTGCCGCGCCGCACGGCGGCCTGGCGGGGCGGGCGCACGGCGCTGCTGGAGCGAGGATGACCGCCGGAGGTCACGAGGTGGCCTCGGGCACGTCGTCGCGGGTTCGGGGTGGTGCGGTCCGCCGTTGCCGCAGCTGCCGCCGGGCGGCGTAGCCGGCCATGCCGACGGCGAGGAGCAGGGTGGCGCCGTTGAACAGCGGGGTGACCCAGAACTGGGCGCCGAGCTGGCCGATGCCGGCGAGGCCGATGGCGAGGATCGTGACGGCGACCAGGGTGCCCAGGGCGTTCGGGCGGCCGGGGGTGATCGCGGTGGAGCCGAGCAGCGCACCGACGAAGGCGGGCAGCAGATAGTCCAGGCCGACGCTGGGGTTGCCGATGCGCTGCTGCGCGGCGAGCAGGACGCCGGCGACGCCGACGACCAGGCCGGATCCGGCGAAGGCGTAGATGACATAGCGCCGGGAGGGGATGCCCACCAGGTCGGCGGCGCGCGGGTTGGAGCCGATGACGTACAGGTACCGGCCGAGCGGCAGCCGTTCCAGCAGCACCCACAGCACGGCGGTCAGGGCCAGGACGTAGAAGGCGGGCACCGGCAGACCGAGGAACCGGGAGTCGTACAGGTCGGTGAAGGCGGCCGGCAGGCCGTGCGGGCCGGGGACGATCCGGGCCCCGTTGGTGATCCAGCCGGTGAAGGCGTACAGGATGCTGCCGGTGCCCAGGGTGGCGATAAAGGAGTTGATCTTCGCGAATTCGACGACGACCCCGTTGAAGACGCCGACCACCGCCCCGCCGAGGACCACCACGAGGCAGGCGACCGGCCAGGACCACGCCTCGGCGACGATGAGCTGCATCGTCATGACGTGGGTGAGGCCGAGACCGTAGCCGATGGACAGGTCGAACTTGGCTGTGACGATGGGGATCATCGCGCCGAGCGCCAGGATGGCGGGGATCGACTGGTTGGACAGCACCGCGGAGATGTTGTCCAGGGTGGGGAAGGTGTCCGGCAGGGCGAGGGAGAAGGCCAGGAACAGCAGGGCGGTGAGGGCCAAGAGGCCGTAGGCCCCGAGGAGGTGGCCGAACCGGCGGCCCAGCGGGGGACGGGGGGAGGCGGCCATCGTCACGTCGTCCCGGTCAGCGGGGGCATGGCCGAGGAGGCGCGGGCGAGTCCGGTGACCGTGAGGGCGGTGCCGCTCAGCTCCGCCGTCACCGCTCCGCGGACGAATACCAGGGCCCGGTGGCACACGTGGGCGACCTCCTCGAAATCGGTGGAGATGAGCAGGACGGCGAGGCCCTCGGCCAGCGCGTCCTGGAGCAGGCGGTAGATCTCCGCCTTGGCGCCGATGTCCACCCCGGCGGTCGGCTCCTCCAGGATCAGCAGTCTTCGGCTCAGCCTCAGCCACCGGCCGACCATGACCTTCTGCTGATTCCCCCCGGACAGCGTGGAGATCGGTGCCTCGGTGTCCCGGGGGCGTACCGAGAACCGGTCGACCAGGGCGGCGGCCTTGGCCCGCTCGTGCCGGGGGCTGATCCAGCGCAGGGCCGGCAGGCCGTCGGCCCGAGGGTTCGCCAGGAAGTTCTCCCGTACCGTCAGTTCGGCGGCGCAGCCCTCCTCCTGACGGTTGCTGGTGACCAGGCCCACGCCGGAGCCGACCGCGGCCGCCACCGAACGCGGTGCGTAGGGCCGCCCGTCGAGCACGGCCCGCCCGTCGAGGATCGGCCGGGCCCCGGCGAGGGCGCGGCCCAGTTCCATGTGCCCGGCGCCGGTGAGGCCGACCATGCCGAGGATCTCACCGGCGCGCAGTTCCAGGCTGACCGGTGCCGTGTGCGCGGTCCGTACGCGGTCGAGGGCGAGGACGGCCGGGCCCGTGACCGGGGTGATGCGGTAGCCGCCCGGCTCGCTGCCTACGATGTCGCGCACCAGTCGAGCGGGGCGGTGGCCGGCGAGCGGGCCGTGGCTGACGAGGCGGCCGTCGCGGAGCACGGCGAAGGCGTCGGCGACCTTGTACACCTCGTCCAGCCGGTGGGTGACGTAGACGATGGCGTGGCCCTGATCGCGCAGGGTGTGCAGTACGGCGAAGAGCCGGGCGCAGTCCGCCGCCGGGAGGCTGGCGGTCGGCTCGTCGAGCACGATGAGTTCGGCCTGTGTGGCCAGTGCGCGGGCGATGGCCACCAGGGAGCGTTCGGCCCTCGGGAGGCCGGCGACGGGCGCGCGGGGGTCGAGGTGCGCGGCGACGATGCCCAGGGCCTCGGCACATCGTCTGCGGGTCGTCCGCCAGGACAGCAGCCCGGCACGGCGTGGATAGCCGGTGCCCAGGGCGATGTTCTCGGCGACCGTCATCCACTCGACCAGCCCCAGGTCCTGGTGGATGAACGACATGGTGCGCGAGGCCGCTTCGGTGCCCAGCGGGTGCCCGGCGACCGTCACCTCGCCCTCGTCCGCGTGGTGGACGCCCGCGAGCACCTTGATGAGGGTGGACTTTCCCGCGCCGTTGGGACCGAGCAGGGCGAGGACGCTGCCGGAGTACACGTCGAGGTCGACCGCGTCCAGCGCCAGCGTGCCGCCGAACCGCTTGCGCAGGCCGCGTACGCGGACCAGAGGCGCGGCGCCACGACGTGGGGGAGGGGCGCTTGCAAAGGCGGCGGGCACGGACTTCTCCGGGGGTCGGCCTCTGGGTACTTCCCGACGGCGTCGGCGGTGCTGTGGAGCGCTGGGCGGTGGTGACGGCGCCGGGTGCGGTGCTCCCGCGGTGCACTGCCGACAGCGGATACCGGCGGCGGGCGGGTGCATTTCCGCATGCTACGACCCCTTTTGGGTTCTTCGTCGGACAGGCCGTCAGATGGCGGGGATGTCGTCGAAGAAGCTCTCCGCCACGCCGGGCAGCGCGCCGGGCACCTCCAGCGCGAACTCGGCCCAGATGACCTTGCCGTCGGCGGTGTAGCGGGTGCCCCAGGCCTGGGCGAGCTGGGCGACGAGGAACAGGCCGCGGCCGCCCTCGTCGGTGGTGGCGGCGTGGCGCAGATGCGGAGCGGTGCTGCTGGTGTCGGAGACCTCGCAGATCAGCGTGCGGTCGTAGAGCAGCCGCACCTGGATGGGGTCGGTCCCGTAGCGGATGGCGTTGGTGACCAGCTCGCTGAGCAGGAGTTCGGTGGGGAAGGCGACCTCCTCCAGCCCCCATTCGGTCAGTTGCCGGGCGACGGCGGCACGGATGCCGGAGACCAGCGCCGGATCGGACGTCAGGCCCCAGGTGGCGATGCGATGGGGGTCCAGGGCGTGGGTGCGGGCGACGAGCAGCGCCACGTCGTCGGCGGGGTGGTCGGGCATCACGGCCCGCAGAACCGCCTCGCAGGTGTCCTCGGGCGGGCGGTTGGGGTGGGCCAGGGCTCCGCGCAGCTGGTCGAGGACGGTGTCCACGTCGCGCCGGCGGCCGCCGACCAGTCCGTCCGTGTAGAGGACGAGCTGGCTGCCTTCGGGGAGGTGGCACTCGGCGGTTTCGAAGGGCAGGCCGCCCAGGCCCAGCGGGGGGCCGGCGGGCAGGTCGGGGAAGGTGACGGTGCCGTCGGGAGCGACCACTCCGGGTGGCGGGTGGCCGGCGCGGGCCATCACGCACTGCTGCGAGGTGGGGTCGTAGATGGCGTACAGGCAGGTCGCGCCGATCATGCCGCTGCTGTCGGAGGACGCCTCCTCGCTGCTCTCGTCCCGGTCGAGGCGCCCCACGAGGTTGTCGAGGTGGGTGAGGACTTCGTCGGGGGCGAGGTCCAGCTCGGCGAAGTTGCGCGCGGCGGTGCGCAGCCGGCCCATCGTCGCGGCGGCGTGCATCCCGTGGCCGACGACGTCCCCGACGACCAGGGCCACCCGGGTGCTGGACAGGGGTATGACGTCGAACCAGTCCCCGCCGACGCCCGACTCCGCGGGCAGATAGCGGTGGGCGATCTCCACGGCGCTCTGCTCGGGGAAGCTGCGCGGCAGCAGACTGCGCTGCAGGGCCAGGACCATGGTGTGTTCGCGGGTGTACCGGCGGGCGTTGTCGATGCAGATGGCCGCACGGGTGGCGAGTTCCTGGGCCAGCGAACGGTCGTCGTCCCCGAAGGGGGCGGGGTCCCGTGAGCGGTAGAAGCTCGCCACGCCCAGCGCGATGCCGCGGGCGACGAGGGGGACTGCGATGAGGGAGTGGACGTTGTGGTCGAGGAGCCGCTGGGCGTGCCAGGGATCTTGGGCGATCCAGCCCGCGGCGGTCCGCAGGTCGGGTTCGAGGATGGGGTGCCCGCTTGCCATGCAGCGGAGCTGGGGTGTGGTGGTACGGAGGTGGACCTGCCGGCCGGCAGGGTAGAAGGGGCAGTCCTCGCGGTAGCCGTGGACCACCGTGCGGAAGAGCTCGCCGTGCGGGTCGGTGGGCTCCTCGCCGCGCAGTACCGCCTGGGGAACGTCGATGGTGACGAAGTCGGCCAGGCGCGGAACGGCCATCTCGGCGAGCTCCCGGGCGGTGTGGCTGACGTCCAGGGTGGTGCCGATACGGGCGCTGGCCTCGGACAGCAGCTCCAGGCGGCGCCGGGCGGCCACGGCGTACATCCCCACCCCCGGCTCGCCGACCAGCACCAGCCCGCTGGTGGTCCGGCCGGACGTACCGGCGGTGCCGGGTGCGGCGGGCTCGCGGGCCGTGGCCGCCGCGTGGTCGCTCACGGCCGCGGGCACGCGCCCGCGCAGCCGGCCGGAGGGGGCGAGGGCCGGCTGCGCCATCGGGGCAACGGCCTGCGCCGTCGGCGTGGGGGCGACGGCCCCCTCCGCGGGGACGGCGAGGTGCTGCCGGGAGGGGAGGACCGCTTCGATGGCCACGCCCTCCACCCCGGAGGGGCTCGTCATCGGGCGGCTCAGCAAGGTGACCCGCCGGCCGCCGGGCAGGGCCACCTCCACGGCGGCGCGCTGGGCCGAGGCCATCAGATCGGCGGCCTTCTCCTTCAGGATCATCTGATCGCGCCAGTCCAGGCCGCTCTCGGCCAGCTCACCGTCGTCCGTCGCCTCGCGGGCCGGCGAGCGGCGCCTGGCGTCGAGGTACGCCTGCAGCAGGGCGCGCTCCCGCGTCGAACTCTGCTCCAGCAGCCGCCGTTCGATGGCGCCGGCGGCGCTGCGGATCACCGCGTTCAGCGCCACATCGGCGTCGGCCAGCGGAAAGCCGAAGCAGAGGATGCCCTCGATGCGCCCACTGAGCAGATCGCGGACGGGAATCGCCGAACACGCACTGGACTGGGAGCGTTCGGCGAAGTGCTCGGCGCCGTAGACGTTGATCAGCTGCCGCTCCGCGAGCGCCAGACCGATTCCGTTGGTCCCACCGAACTGCTCGGCGAAGACGAAGCCCGGGACGCTCTGGATCGCGGCCAGACGCCTGACCAGAGAGGCCTCGCCGAAACGGCGTTGCAGCACCGCCCCGCGGGCATCGGCCAGGGACACGTTCATGTTCCGGCCCGCGAACCTGGACTCCAGCCGGTCGAGCACCGGCTTCGCGGCGCGGACCAAGCGGTTGTCCAGGTCGAGGTCCTGGAGATAGGGAAGCTCACATCCTTCCGGTGAGAGCCCGAGCGACAGCGAACGCTGCCAGGAACTCAGGATCGCGCCGCGCACGGTCCCCTCGGGCGATCCGCCGCGAAGAAACTGCTCACGCGCGTGGGCGGGGCCGATGCCGTCTCCCATGAGCCCCATCCGGATCACATCCCACATCCGTACGTGCCTTACGACCACCCGTGTGTCGGAGTAACTGTACCGTTTGATCCAATTGTAGAACTTTGCACATATAACGGTACTGATCGTCGGGGGTGGCGAGAAGCCCAGGGCGCGCGGACGGGGGTCCTCGGCCGCCCCGCGGTCCTCACAGCACCGCGACCGGTGTGACGGGCGAGCCCGTGCCCCCGGGGACGTTCAAGGGGGCTACCAGGAGTAGGAACGCGTAACGGCCCGTCCCGGCGCTCGCCGCGGAGAGCGCTTCGAGGTCGAGGTTGTCCAGGAGCGGCACCCCCATCGCGGCGACGGCGAGCGCGTGGACCGGGGAGTGCAGCCCGTCGACCGGCGAGGGCCGTACGTCGCTGTCGCCGTCGCCGCCGAGCAGGGCGATGCCGCGCTCGGCCAGCAGGGGCACGGCGTCCACATGGAAGCCCGCGCTCGCCGCGGAGGGGTCCCAGGCCCCCAGCTCCCGGCGCCGGCGCGGGCTGCCGGACCTGAGCAGCACCGCGTCGCCCTCGCCGATCGTGACATCGAGTGCCCGCTCCGCGGCGACGATGTCCTCGGCGTGCACCGCCCGTCCCGGTTCCAGCCATGGGCTGCCCGAGGCCGCGGGCAGGTCGAGGAGCACGCCTCTGGTCACGAGGGGTCCCAGCGCCGACACGGCACCGAAGCGGGCACCCCCGGCGTCGACGACCTCGCGCGCCACCCGGCCGTCGTAGAGACGCCCGCGGTAGGCGATGTGGGACAGCGCGTCCAGATGGCTCACGGCCTTGCCGTGGTAGTCGATACCGATGAAGTCCTTGTGCGCGGAGGGCTCCGGGGCCTCCACGTCGCCGAGGTCGGACATGTAGTGCAGGGCGGGGAGGGGGTTGTCCGGACCGGGTGCGGTGTTCCACGGGAGCGCCATGGGGACGACCGTTCCGGACCGGACCAG
Organism: Streptomyces sp. NPDC059008; assembly: GCF_042749045.1. Taxonomy (NCBI): domain Bacteria; kingdom Bacillati; phylum Actinomycetota; class Actinomycetes; order Kitasatosporales; family Streptomycetaceae; genus Streptomyces; species Streptomyces sp. NPDC059008. The sequence goes on from NZ_JBHYJC010000003.1 coordinate 78,964, forward strand.
CGCGGTGGCCCGCCGTACGTGCTCGGCGGTCACCCGGTTCCAGGCGCCACGGTCGGCGGGGGTCCAACGGCCCCACGTGCGGACCGAATCGAACAGCGCGTCGAACTCCGCGCGGGAGACGGCGGGCCCGTTGCCGGTGCGGTCCGGCGGGGGTGCCGGTGCGCCGCTGGGATTGCCGGTCATCTGCTCGTCAGCGCTCCCTCGATCCCTTCTGAGAGGAGTGCGTCTCTTCCAGGGCATGCGTTCCGGATACGGCCAGTATTGCCCCGCCGGGCGAGATCCGCCGAAGCGATACACGGGTTTTTGGCGTTACGGTGGTTTTGTATGCATGCGCTCTGATGTTGCGGAGGCAGCCATGGGCCAGAACTACGAGTACACGACTCCGTCGCAGGCCGAGGGTGAGCGGCTGGAAGAGGACATGGACCCGTCCGAGGAGCGGCACCCCGCGACCATGCGCACCCAGCCGTCCCAGGCCGAGGGCGAGCGCCGGGCGGAGGACGACGAGGACTGACGACGAGGACGGACGACGATCGCGGCTGCCCGGGAGGCTGCCGCCGTCCCGTGACCCGGTCGGCGTGCGTACACGTACCCGACCGGGTCACCGTGCGGACAACTGAGCCGCTACGCCGACCGGGTCACCCGCAACCCGCAACCTCGACGATCGCCCCGCCAACCGGTGCGGCAGGATGGCAGATCGTGCCGACGGCGTCCGTCGACGTCCCGGCGCATCCCCAGTCGTAGAGACGAGCAGGTGCAAGGTGACGAGACATTACATCCCGTGCTCAGCGGAGCTGTTCCTCCGGGCGGGGGGAACCGGCCGGTGAACCGCGCGCTCACGCTGCATGACTTGATCGTCGCCGGGGCCGCGCTGGCCGCCGGCGTCGTGGCCGGCCTGCTGTTGCGGGCGGTCCTGCGCTGGCTGGCCAAGCACGCGCGCAGGACGCGGTGGAGCGGGGACGACGTCATGGTGGACGCCTTGCGGTCGGTGGTGCCCTGGGCGGCGATATGCGCCGGTCTGGCGGCGGGCACCGCGGCACTGCCGCTGACGGCGACGGTCGGACGCAATGTCAACCGGGCCCTGACCGTGCTGTTCATCCTGGTCGTCACGCTCACCGCGGCACGGGTGATCACCGGGCTGGTGAAGTCGCTGGCCCAGTCCCGATCCGGAGTGGCGGGATCGGCCACCATATTCGCCAACATCACCCGCATCCTGGTGCTGGCGATGGGCTTCCTCGTCGTGCTGCAGACCCTGGGCATCTCCGTGGCCCCGCTGCTGACCGCGCTGGGTGTGGGCGGACTCGCGGTGGCACTGGCGCTGCAGGACACCCTCGCCAACCTCTTCGCGGGGGTGCACGTCCTCGCCTCCAAGACGGTGCAGCCCGGTGACTACATCCGGCTCAGCAGCGGTGAGGAGGGCTATGTGGTCGACATCAACTGGCGCAACACCGTGGTGCGCCAGCTCTCCAACAACCTGGTGATCATCCCCAACGCCCAGCTGGCCGGCACCAACATGACCAACTTCACCCGCCCGGAACAGCAGTTGTCGATCCTGGTGCAGGTGGGAGTCGGCTACGACAGCGACCTCGAACACGTCGAGCGGGTCACCACCGAGGTCGTCCAGAGCGTGATGACCGACATCACCGGTGCCGTCCCCGACCATGAACCGGCCGTCCGCTTCCACACGTTCGGCGACTCCAGGATCGGCTTCACGGTGATCCTGGGAGTCGGCGAGTTCAGCGACCAGTACCGGATCAAGCACGAGTTCATCAAGCGCCTCCACCAGCGGTACCGGGCCGAGGGCATCAGGATCCCCGCCCCGACCCGGACCGTGGCACTGCAGCAGCCCGAGGGCATCGCGATCCCGCACCAGCGTGAGCAGTCGGACCTGGTGCCGTAGGAGGGGCGCCGGGCCCGCACACGGCGGTGCGGGCCCGGCCACCGCGCGGGCGGGGGAGACGCAGGCGGCGACCCGGGCCGCTACCTCCCCTCGCCCGGCGTCAGCAGATCGACGATGCCCGCGGCGCTCTCGGCCCCCCGCCCGTCGTCGACCAGGCGCTTCATCAGGTCGAAGTACGGTGTCAGCAGTTCGGGGCTGACCCCCTGCTCGTGCGCGGTGCCCACGAAGGTCTTGATCCCGGCGACCTGCATGGCCATGGAGGAGACCACGCCGGAGCCGTAGTCACCGCTGTGGAGGTGCTCCGCGGTCTGCTCGATCGACGTGGCCATCGCCGTCAGCCAGCCCGACAGCAGCGGCGCGAACTCCTTCAGCGGGATCTCCCGCTCCCCGCGCACCAGCGCGAAGGCGTGCGTGACGCCCGCGAACATGCCGTACATCGCGCTGAGCAGCGCCACGTCCTGGAGCGCGGCGTACCCGGCGTCGGTACCGACGAACCGCGCGGCGAACGGGACCGCGAGAGCCGCCCGGTGGGTCTCGAACAGCTCGGCCGAGCCGCTGTAGAGCACATAGCCGCCCGCTTCCGGGATCCCGGCCATGGGCGGTACGGCCATGATCCCGCCGCTCAGGAACCGGGCCCCTCGGGCCGCGGCCCACGCAGCGCGCTCCCGGGCCTCGGCGGGCGTCCCGGTGGTGACGTCCACCAGGTCCTTGCCGGTCAGATCGACGCCCTCCAGCGCCGCACCGACCGAGGCGTCGTCCAGCAGGCAGGTCACGACCAGAGTGTTCGCGGCCACCGCCGCGGCGGCGCTCGCGGCGGGCCTGGCGCCCGCGGCCACCAGAGCCCGGGACCGGCCGGGCGTACGGTTCCAGACGGTCACGGAGTATCCGGCGGCGAGCCAGGCACGGGCCAGGGCCGTACCCATGTCACCGAGGCCGACGAGGGTCAGGGAAGGAGCGTGGGAAACATCGTCAGAGGTGTTGTCAGTCATGGCGATTAGGCTGGTCAACAGCTCGGCGGGTAACAAGTACGCACTTCGGAGTGGGTGCTTCCCCCGAGGTATGTGACCAGGTCGAGGAGGGGTGGCGGTCAGCGATGGCGACGGTGGGCAGGCCGGGCGCGCCCGATGCGTATCACTGCGGGATCGACGCGGCCATGGACGTGATCGGCGGGAAGTGGAAGGTCCTGATCCTGTGGGCGCTCGAAGCGGGTCCCCGCCGCTTCGGTGAGCTGCGCCGGATGCTCCCCGGTGTGACGGAGAAGGTCCTCACCTCCCAGCTGCGCGAGCTCGAGGCGCACGGCATCCTTGCCCGCGAGGTGTACGACGAGGTCCCCCCGCGTGTCGAGTACACGCTGACCGGGCGCGGCGTCGCCCTCGGGACCGCACTGGAGCCCCTCGGCCGATGGGGGCGGGAGCACGTCCTGGGGAAGCAGGACAGCGGGGAGTTCCGGTGAGCAAGATCTATGCGGGGGCGCGGCTGAGGCGGCTGCGTGAGGAGCGCGCACTCAGCCAGGCGGAGCTGGCCCGCCGGCTGGAGATCTCACCCAGCTACCTCAACCAGATGGAGCACGACTCCCGGCCGCTGACCGTCCCGGTGCTGCTGCGGCTGACCGAGGCGTTCGGCCTCGACGCGAGCTTCTTCTCGGCGCGGGACACCAGCCGGCTCGTCGCCGACCTGCGCGAAACCCTCGCGAACGAGGTGGCCGAGGCCCGGGTCTCGGCGTCCGACCTCGCCCAACTGGCCACCCGCATGCCGGCCGTGGCGGGGGTGCTGCTGGAGCTCGGCCGGCGCAACACCGCACTGACCCAGCAGCTGGCCGTGGCAGCCGAAGACCGCGACGGCGCCGAACTGGCCCTGCCGCGCTCGCCGCACGAGGAGATCCGGGAGTTCTTCTACCGGCGGCAGAACTACCTCCACGACGCCGACCTGGCCGCCGAGGGCCTCGCCCGTGACATCGGCATCCGCCCCGGCGAGGTCCTGCGCGCCCTGTCGGCACGGCTCACCGACCGTCACGGGGTGCGCATCACGGCGGACTCCGACCAACTCCACCACTACGACCCCGCCGCCCGGGTGCTGCATCTGTCCAGCCGGCTGCGCCCCGGTCAGCAGGCGTTCCGGATGGCCACCCAGCTCGCCCTGCTCGAATGCGGCGACGAGCTGTCCGCCCTCGCGGCGGAGGACTTCGCGCAGGGATCCGACACCTGGTCGCTCGCCCGGATCGGCGTGGCGAACTACTTCGCCGCCGCGCTGATCCTGCCCTACCCCTCCTTCCACGCCGCCGCGGAGGAGGTCCGCTATGACATCGAGCGCCTCACGGACCTGTTCGGCCTCGGTTACGAGACCGTCTGCCACCGCCTCAGCACGCTCCAGCGCCCCCGGCTGCGCGGTGTGCCGTTCTCCTTCGTACGCGTCGACCGCGCCGGCAACATGTCCAAGCGCCAGTCCGCCACCGGCTTCCACTTCTCGCGCGCCGGCGGCACCTGCCCGCTGTGGAACGTCTACGAGGCGTTCGCCGCGCCCGGCCGCATCCACGTCCAGATCGCGGCCATGCCGGACGGGCAGCGCTATCTGTGGACCGCCCGCGCCGTCACCCGCCACCGCGGCGGCTGGGGCGAGCCCGGCAAGACCTTCGCCATCGGCCTCGGCTGCGAGATCCGGCACGCCTCCCGGCTCGTGTACTCCGACGGCCTCGACCTCGACAACACGGCCGCCGCCACCCCCATCGGCATGGGCTGCCGCATCTGCGAGCGCCTCGACTGCCCCCAGCGCGCCGTACCTCCCCTGGGGCAGCCGCTGGCCATCAACGAGAACAGCAGCACCTTCGTGCCGTATCCCGTGGCGGACACCTCGTCCTGACCCGCCCGGTCAGATCCAGTACGGCGCGCGGGGGACCGGACCCGGACCGGAGGTCGACAGGCGGCTTCCGTCGGTGCGTCCGGTGAGCCAGCCGAGGAGGTCGGCCTGGGCGCCCCGGACGGTCGGTCCGCCGGTGCCCAGTTCGTGGGTCAGGCCGGTGTCCGTCGCCTCGATGCGCAGCGGTGGGACGCCCTGGCGCCTGCGCTGCGCCGCGAGGAGGTCGTCGATGATCCAGCGGGCGGCCTGCGGCGGCACCTCGGCGAAGGTGTATCCGGTCGCCAAGTCGACGTGGTGCACCTCCAGTTCGCGCAGTCGGGTGGGCACCAAGGCGCCCGGTGTGCGCAGTTCACCGGTGCGCATGCGCACCTCGTAGGCCCATGCCGCCTCCGGCAGGGTGCGTACGGCGTCGGCGAAGCGCTCGGCGCTCGCCAGGACATCGGCCACCAGCTCGTCGACCGGGCGCCGCGCTCCGGCCTCGATCTCGGCGGCCCGGGCGTCCATGTCGGTGTACTGCGGGGTCTCCACGCCGGTACGGGCCCAGGTGAGCAGTCGACACAGGCTGTCGGCGGCGCGTGCCACATGGGTGACGACATGGCCGCGGGTCCATGGCGGCACCAGTGTCCCGGCACCGACCTCCGCGTTGCTGAGCCCCTTGACGCTCTGTACGAACCGGTCCGTGGACGCGGCGATCGGGCCCAAGGCCTCGGTCTTCTGCATCTTCAGCCCTCGTGTACCCGTCGGATGCGTGTCCCGCCTCGGAGGTGCCCGCAGTGGAATGCGAAATCCGCATAGCGGCAATGCCGGGGACTCTAGGGCGCTCCCTTTCGGGGCGTCAACCGGCCTTCGGGGAGCGTCGATCCCCCAATGCGGCGCCTTCGCCCACGCGTTGGCGGGTGTAGTGATCTAGGTCACTGGGCGTTGCTGAAGCCGACCGGTCGGGCTAGCTTAATCCCGCAAAGCGGATGTGATATTTCGCATCGTGGAATTTATAGGGGTGGCTGGCGCGCTGGCGGGCGCCGCCGCGGCTCGACAACGGGGGATGTGTGCAGGACGCGACAGAGCACCCGATTCCGGCCCTGGCCGGCGTACGGGCCGAAGTCCTGGACTGCGTGCAGTCCAACCTGGCCGTGCTCGCCGATCACTTCCACGGCGCGGGCACGCATCTGCGGCTCGGCTCGAAGCTGAGCTCCCGGTGGTGGCCCGGCGCGGACGGGCTGCCCACCGTCGACCCGCCGGTCGAGGAGCAACTCGCCGAGGCGAAGCGGTCGTTGGGCCTGACCGTCGGCGCACCGACCACCGTCACCGGCGCCCGACTCGACCGGCTGGCCCTCGCCCCGGGAGAGCTGCGCTACGCCCTCGCCGACGCCCACGCGATGCCCTGGCTGCCGTACTTCGGGCAGCAGCACATGGAGCACAGCTTCCTGCTGCTCGCGCCCGCCGACGCCGACGGCCCCTGGACGGTCGTCGACGCCTATGACAACGACACCCAGTGGGGAGCCGCCAAGCCCGGCACCTGGACCGTGACCCGGGCCGAGCTGGCCGCGCTGGGGCGGATCGACCTCCACGACGTCACCGCCGAGCCCGACCCGCCGGCCCACCCCGAACCGCGCATCGACCACGCCCCCATGGCCGACTACCTCGCCGCGCTCGACCAGGCCGCGGACCGCGAGCGGGCCTGCCACCGGCTGACCGGGGACACCTGGCTGCTGGCCCGGTCGCGACGGCTGCACGCCCTGTTCGCCGCCGCCGGCCGCCCCCTCGACGAGGCGACGGCACAGCACCTGGCGGACTGGGACAAGCTGGTCACCCAGGCGTACATGACCTACCGCCGCGTCGTCCGCGGCCGCCCCGAACCCGCCGGCACCGTCACCCGCCTCGCCGAACTCCTCGAAGCCGACCGGCGGATCTTCCCCACCCCGGCCGCCACGACCCCGGAGGCGGGCGGCCTGCGTGACCGCGTCGCCCTCGTCGTCGGCGCGGTCCTCGACGCCGACCAGACCCTGCTGCGTACCGGTGACGTCGACCTGGCCGCGCTGCCCGGCTTCACCTCGTTCCGGATGGTCGAGATCATCGACCGCCTCGAAGCGCAGCTCGACATCGAACTCGACGCCGACGACCTCGTTCCGGAGAACCTGCGGAGCATGGACGGGCTGTGCCGCATCGTCCGCGGTGCCACCGGCGCCCGCTGAACCCCGAGAGAGGACACCGCCGTGGAGAGCGGATGCATCGACCTTCTGTACCAGCGGCCCGACGTCGACCGGGCGACCGGCGGGCGGGTGGCGCCGTGAGCGCGGCCGACGGCCCCGCCGCCCCCTACGGCGGCCCCACCGGCGACCGGCCGGAGCTGAGCGCACGGATCGCCCGGGTGACCGCCGTCGCCGAGCGGCATCTCGCCGCCGCCGACCGGGAAGCCGCCTTCCCCGTCCAGGCGCTGGACGCACTGCGCGACACCGGACTGCTCGGCCTGGTCGTCCCCACGCGCTACGGCGGCCTCGGCGGCACCCTGCGCGACGTCGTCGACGCCGGAGTGGCCCTGGGCCGCTGCGATATGTCGGTGGCCTTGATCTTCACCATGCACTGCCAGCAGGTGGCCGCGGCCGTCGAGTTCGCCGGACCGCCGCTGCGCGAGAAGCTGCTGGCGACGCTCGGCGCCGGGCGCAGCTATCTGGCGTCCGTCAGCACCGAGAGCGGTAAGGGCGGCCATCTCTACAGCGCACACTCCGCCCTGCACGAGAGCGGCGGCGAGCTGCTGATCGACCGCTTCGCGCCCGTGGTGACCGGTGGTGCCCACGCCGACGGCTTCCTGATCACGATGAAGAACGCCGACGCCACCGCCCAGAACGACGTCGCCCTGGTGTACGCGGCCCGCGACCAGCTCGTCGTGGAACCGGCCGGCGACTGGCAGCCGATGGGCATGCGCGCCACCCACAGCCCGCCGCTGAAGCTGACCGGCACCGTACCCGGCCACCACGTCATCGGCGCCGGCGTCCCCTTCCGCGACATCGCCAACCACATCCTGGGGCCCTACGCCCACCTCGGCTGGTCGGCCGCGTGGCTGGGCACCGCGGCGGGAGCGCTCTCCCGGGTCCTGGGCCTGATCCGCAGCCCGGAGGGCCGCAAACGCTTCGACGTCGGCTCCGAGCTGCTGCTCACCCGGCTGTCCACCGCGCGCCAGCGCCTCGACGCCGTCCACGCCCAGCTGCGGCACACGCTGGCGATGGTGGAGACCACCGCGGACATCACCGCGCCCGCCTGCCAGTTGCTGCTCAACGGCCTGAAGATCTCCGCCTCGGAGCAGTGCCTGGCCGCCGTCGACGACCTGATCGACGCGGTGGGCCTGCAGCACGGCTACCTCAAGGACTCCCCGACACGGCTGGAGCAGAACCTGCGCGATCTGCGCTCGGCCGCCCTCAACTACAAGAACGACCGGCTGCACCTGGCCGACGGGCGGCTGGCGCTGCTGGACCGCGAAGTGTCCTTCACCTGACCGGCGTCCGACGCACTCCGGCGCCGCCGCACTCGACGAGCCCGCCCCGCCCCTGCCCCATCCCCACGACCCCTACGGAGAGCCGTCCATGTGGATTCTCGGTGTCAACGCGCCCCCCACCGGGTGGCACGACACGGCCGCCTGCCTCGTCAACGGCGAGGGGGAGGTCATCGCCTTCTCCGAGGAGGAGCGCTGCAACCGGGTGCGCCACTCCTTGTACCGCAAGCCCCTGAGCGCTGCCCGCTTCTGCCTTCAACAGGCCGGCATCACTGCCGCCGACATCGACGTGGTGGCCGTGGGCTGGAACACCCAGCAGCTCTACCCCGGACGCTTCACCGACGACGCCGACTTCCTCGCCTTCGCCGTGGGGCTCGACTTCGGCGGGCGGCCGCCGTCCGTGGTGCGGGTGCCGCACCACGCCGCACACGCCGCGTCCTCCTTCTACGCCTCCCCGTTCCGCAAGGCCGGCGTCCTGGTCGTCGATGGACACGGCGAGAACGAGTCCTCGACCGTCTGGACCTTCGAGGACGGCGCCGAGCCCCGCCTGGAACGCACCTGGCCGCGCACCTCCTCGCTCGGATACGCCTACGACGCCGCGTCCACCTGGCTCGGCTTCTCGTTCCTCAACGCGGGCAAGACCATGGGGCTGGCCGCCTACGGCCGGGCCCGGGGCACCGCCGTTCCGTCCCTGGTCGACCTCTCCGCCGACGACTTCCGTCTCGCCGTCGGCCCGTTGGAGGAGAGCACCGGTCACGCCACCGCCGACGAGATCAAGGAGCAGTACGACACCACCGTCGCGGCCTGGCGGGAGCGCTACACCAAGATCGCCGGAGCGGCCGGCCCCACCCTACCGGAGGGGCGCCTCGCCGACGACCCCAAGGCCGTCCTGGTCGCCTACACCGCCCAGCGCATCGTGGAGGAGACCGTCACCGCGCTGGCCGCCACGACGCGCAAGCTCTCCGGCGTCGACGAACTCTGCCTGGCCGGCGGCGTGGCACTCAACTGCAGCACCAACGGCACCCTGCCCGGACCGCTGTACGTGCCGCCGGTGCCGCACGACGCCGGAGTGGCCCTGGGCGCCGCCTGGTACGTCAACCCGCCCAAGTACCGCACCGGACGGCCCCTCACCCCGTACCTCGGCACCGACGTCGACGGACCCGCCGGCCCGCGGTCCGCCGCGCCCGACACCGCCGACCTGGTGCGCTCCGACCTGGACATCGACCAGGTCACCGCGCTGCTGCTGGACGGGCACGTCGGCGCCGTCGCCCAGGGGCGGGCCGAAGTGGGGCCGCGCGCGCTGTGCCGCCGGTCCATCATCGCCGTGCCCGACACCGCCGAGGTCAACACCCGGGTGAACGTCATCAAGGACCGGGAGCAGTGGCGCCCGTTCGCAGGGGTGACCCGTCCCGGTTACGGCGCCCGCCTGTGGGAGCCGCAGGAGCACCTCAGCCGCTACATGCTGGGCGCGGCCAAGGCCACCGAACTGGGGCGGCGGGTCGCTCCCGGGGTGGTCCACGTCGACGGCACGACCCGGCCGCAGGTACTGCTCTCCGACGAGGCCCCCGCGGTGGGCGCCGTCCTCGACGCGCTGGAGCGCGCCGGGGTGCCGCCGGTGCTGCTCAACACCTCCTTCAACGGCAAGGGCGAGCCCATCGTCAACACCCGCGGTGACGCCCTGGCCGCCTTCCGGGCCATGGACCTGGACTTCCTCGTCCTGGGCGACGAGCTGTTCCGCAAGAAGAACGACGCCGAGGGGACCCGATGACGCCCACGAGCCGGCCGGCCCCCGGCCCGGCGGACGGCCCGCCGCCGTACGGCGAACGCTTCCGGGCCTTCGGACCGCGGCACATCGACGAGATCGCCGACCGCTACGGACTGGCACCCGAGGTGCGCGAAACCGTGCGGCGGATCTCGCTGGTGCTGCCCTTCCGCGTCAACGGCTACGTCCTGGAGCACTTGATCGACTGGGACCTCGGCACCGCGGACCCGCTGTTCCAACTGACCTTCCCGCAGCGCGGCATGCTGACTTCCGAGGACGAACGACAGCTCGCCAAGCTCTCCGCCGACCCGGCCGACAAGCCCTTGCTGCGGGAGGCCGTCACCGCCATCCGGGACCGGCACAACCCCCACCCGTCGGGTCAGCTGCAGCTCAACGTGCCCGTACAGGAGGGGGTGTCGCTGCCCGGCCTGCAGCACAAGTACCGGGAAACCGTCCTGTACTTCCCCACACAGGGGCAGACCTGCCACGCCTACTGCACCTACTGCTTCAGGTGGGCGCAGTTCATCGGCGACGCGGACCTGCGCTTCGCCGCCCCCGACCCCTCGGGCCTGATCCGCTACCTCGCCGAGCACCCCGACGTGCACGACGTACTGGTCACCGGCGGCGACCCGATGGTGATGACCACGGAACGCCTGCGTACGCACCTGGAGCCGCTGCTGGACGTGGAGACGGTCCGGACGATCCGGATCGGCACCAAATCGGTCGCCTACTGGCCGCAGCGCTTCGTCACCGACCAGGACGCCGACGAGGTACTGCGGCTGTTCGAGAAGGTGGTGGCCTCCGGGCGGCAGCTCGCGGTGATGGCGCACTTCAGCCATCCGCGGGAGCTGGCGACGGACCTGGCCCAGCGGGCCCTGCGCCGGATCCGCGCCACAGGAGCCGTCGTCTACGGCCAGGCCCCGCTGATCGCGCACGTCAATGACGACGCCGAGGTGTGGAACGGGCTGTGGCGCGCCGAACTGGCCGCGGGAGTCGTGCCGTACTACATGTTCGTGGAGCGCGACACCGGCCCCCAGGAGTACTTCAAGGTGCCGCTGGCCCGGGCCGCACGGATCTTCCAGGACGCCTACCGCACGCTGCCGGGCCTGGCCCGCACGGTACGCGGTCCGGTGATGTCCGCGACGCCGGGCAAGGTCGCCGTGGACGGGGTCGAGGAGACGCGGCAGGGCCGCTGGTTCCAGCTGAGGATGCTGCAGGCCCGTGACCCGGCCCTGGTGGGACGCCCGTTCAGGGCGCGCTACTCGCCGGACGCGGCCTGGCTGCACGAGCTGGAGCTCGACCCCCAGGCCCCCTCGGAGATACGGACCGCCTGCCACGGCCCGTTGCGGGCGGACGCCGCATGAGCGCCTGCCGCACCCTGTACGACTGGTTCGCGACGGCGGCCGCCGCCCGTCCCGGCGCCACCGCCCTGGAGGTGGACGGCCGAGCGCTCGACTACGCCGAGCTGGCCGCCGAGGCCGAGCGGATCGCGGCCGGCCTGCTGCGGCACCTGAACGGCCAAGTGCCCTCCAGGGTCGGGCTGCTGGCCTCCCGCACCGTCGTCGCGTACGCCGGATACCTGGCGGTGCAGCGCCTGGGTGCCACGGTCGTGCCACTGGGCACGGCCTTCCCGGCGCACCGCAACGCCGCCGTGGCCGAGGCGGCGGCACTCGACGCCGTGATCACCGACGGCAACGGCGACCCGACCGGGATCGCGGCGCCGATGTGGCGGCCCGAGGACCGCAGCGCGGACACGACCGCCGCACGGAGCGGGTCGCCGGCCCACGACGGCGCAGGGCCGTCCCCGGTGGCGGCGGACCCGGACGGCGTCGCGTACATCCTGTTCACCTCCGGGTCCACCGGTCGGCCCAAGGGGGTGCCGGTGCGGCACCGCAACGTGGCCGCCTATCTGGAGCACGTGGTACCGCGTGCGGCGGCCGGACCCGGCGCCCGGCTCTCGCAGACCTTCGACCTGACCTTCGACCCCTCGGTCTTCGACATGTTCGTCGCCTGGGGGTCGGGGGCGGCGCTGGTGGTGCCGACCCGTGACGAGGTGCTCGCACCGGTCCGTTTCATCCGGCAGCGCGGCATCACCCACTGGAACTCGGTCCCGTCCGTCATCACCCTCGCGGGCCGGCTGCGCGCGCTGAAGCCGGACAGCATGCCGACCCTGCGGCACAGCATGTTCTGCGGCGAACCGCTGACCTACCAGCAGGCGCGGGCCTGGCGCCGCGCCGCGCCCGGCAGCAGTGTGGACAACGGCTACGGGCCGACCGAACTGACCGTCACCTGCGCCACCTACCGGCTGCCGGAGTCCGAGGACGACTGGCCGCGGACGGCCAACGGCACGGTGCCGATCGGCACCCCCCACCCCGGCGCCGACATCCTGCTCCACGAGGGCGAGTTGTGCGTCCGGGGTCCCCAGCGCTTCCACGGATACCTCGACGCGAAGGACGACGAGGGCCGCTTCCTGACACCGGACGCCGAGCCCTGCGCCCCCGGGGCCGCCCTCACCGAGGCCCACTGGTACCGCACGGGAGACCGTGTCACCCGGCACACCTCCGGCGAGCTGGTGCACCTGGGACGGCTCGACCAGCAGGTGCAGCTGCACGGCTACCGCGTGGAACTGGGCGAGGTGGAGGCGGTGTTGCGGCAGCAGCCGGGGGTGGCCGACGCGGTGGTGCTGGCCCGGCCGACGGCCCACGGCACCCATCTGGTGGCCGCCTACAGCGCGTCCGGCCACGAGGTGCCCGACGCGGACCGGGTGGGCGCCGCGCTGCGCGAGCGGCTTCCCGGGTACATGGTGCCCGAGACCCTGACGGCGCTTCAGGCGCTGCCGCTCAACCCGAACGGCAAGATCGACAGGGCGGCCGTGGACGCGCTGCTGGCGCGGGAGACAGCCAGGTGAAACGGCGTCGGGAAGGGAGCGGAAGGCCCCCGTGCCCGTACGGCACGGGGGCCCCGCCGGGTCAGTGCTGCTGCTGCGCCTTGCGGCGGCGCAGGACCAGGTAGCCGCCGGCCGCGACGAGCCCGGCGGCCGTCGTGGCCAACAGGCCGACGGGGGCGCCGTTGCCAGTCTCGGCGAGGTCGCCGGTGCTCGGCGCGGACGGTGACGGCGAGCCCGCGGAGGTCGGGGCCGCGTCCGCGGGGGCGGACGAGGTGGGGGTGGCGGTCGCCTCTTCGGAGGCGGACGGGGTGGCGGACGTCGAGGGCTTGCCGCCGCCCGTCTGGGTGTCGTCCTCGCAGTCGGTCCAGAAGACCTTGTGCTTGGCCCGGCCGTGCTCGCCGTCGAAGTTCCAGAAGAGCTTGTAGTGGCCGTCGGGCAGGGACAGGTCCTGCGTACGGCCGTGTCCCTCGCCGTCGAGCGTCAGGGCACCGGACTTCACGGTCTCGCCCTTGACGCCGGCGGTCGGGGCCCAGGCCTCGATGTGCCAGTCGACCCGCTGTCCGGAGTCGAAGCCGAAGGCGTCGAGGTAGAAGGTGCACACGTGGGGCTCGTTCTTACGAAGCTCCGCCCCGGTCCGGGCATCGTGGATCTTCACGGTGCCGTTGTCGCCGGGGGTGGCGTAAGCGGAAGAGGCGAGCAGCAGGGGCGCGGCCACGGCGGCCGTGAGCGAACCTGCGAAAACAAGCGGGCGCATGGGCATTCCAACGGTGAAAGAGGAAGGTTGCCGTGGGGGGCGGCTCAGCTTCCTGCGCCCTCGGGAGTTCGTCAAGGCAACCCAAACCACTTATGTCGCAGACAACGCCACTTGCCCCATTGGTCCCACATAACGACATGGAAACAGGGCTCCGTGCCGGCCGTGCCGTCCGTGCGCGGCGGACGGCAAAAACAAAGGCAAGGAGGGATGTCCACTCCTTGCCACTCTCAACGTATAGCGCACCGGGGGGCTTGTGGCAAGGCCCCGGTCATGGCGCAGAATCACCGTCCTCAGCCAGAGATCCGCGGATCCGGCTGCAGGGAAATTGTTGTCACTGAGTGAGGGGTTGCGTTGATCGACGTGATCATTGCCGGCGGTGGACCGACCGGCTTGATGCTGGCCTGCGAGTTGCGGCTGGCCGGAGTGCGGGTGGTCGTGCTGGAGAAGTCGACCGAGCCGACCAAGCAGTCCCGGGGGCAGGGCCTGCACGCACGCAGCGTCGAGATGATGGACCAGCGCGGCCTGCTGGACCGGTTCCTCGCGACCAGCGAGAAGTACCAGGTCGGCGGACTCTTCGGCGGCATCACGAAGCCGTGGCCGGACCGGCTGGACACCGCGCACCCGTACGGTGTCGCCACCCCGCAGCCGGTCACCGAGCGGCTGCTCGACGAGCGCGCCCTCGAACTCGGCGCCGAGATCCGGCGCGGCCACGAAGTGGTCGGGGTGAGCCAGGACGAGGACGGGGTGACCGTCGAGGTGGCGCGTGGGCGGACCCCCGGCGACGAGGGCGCGGCGGCCGGGGGAGGCACGCGGTTGCGCTCGCGCTACCTCGTCGGATGTGACGGCGGCCGCAGCGCGGTGCGCAAGCTGATCGGCGTCGACTTCCCCGGCGAGCCCGCCACGGTCGAGACGCTGCTGGGGCAGATGGAGGTGACGGAGGATCCGGCGACGATCGCCGCCGTCGTCAAGGAAGTCAACAGGACCCAACTGCGCTTCGGCGTCACCGCCCCCGACGAGGACGGGGTGTGCCGCATCGTCGTGCCCGCCGACGGGGTGGCCGAGGACCGTGCGGCCGAGCCGACCCTCGAAGAGTTCAAGCGGCAGCTGCGGGCCCACGCGGGCACCGACTTCGGTGTGCACTCGCCGCGCTGGCTGTCCCGGTTCGGCGACGCCACCCGGCAGGCCGAGCGCTACCGGGTCGGCCGGGTGCTGCTGGCCGGCGACGCGGCGCACATCCACCCGCCGACCGGCGGGCAGGGGCTCAACCTCGGCGTGCAGGACGCGTTCAACCTCGGCTGGAAGCTGGCCGCCGCGGTCAACGGCTGGGCTCCCGAAGGGCTGCTGGACAGCTACCACGCCGAACGGCACCCGGTGGGCGCCCGCGTACTGGACAACACCCGTGCGCAGATGACGCTGCTGGGGACCGATCCGGGGGCGACCGCGCTGCGGGAGCTGTTCTCGAAGCTGATGGACTTCGAGGAGGTGAACCGGTACGTCACCGGCATGGTCACCGCGGTCGGGATCCGCTACGACTTCGGCGAGGGCCATGAACTGCTCGGCCGGCGACTGCGGGACGTGAAGCTGAAGCAGGGGCGCCTCTACGAGCTGATGCACGGCGGCCGCGGACTGCTCCTGGACCAGACCGGCCGGCTCTCGGTGGCGGGCTGGGCGGATCGGGTCGACCACGTCGTCGACGTCAGCGAGGAACTGGACGTGCCCGCGGTGCTGCTGCGGCCGGACGGCCATGTGGCGTGGGTCGGTGAGGACCAGCGGGAGCTGGTCGGTCGGCTGTCACGGTGGTTCGGCGCCGACGCCGGCTGAGCGGGCGGTTGCGGCCCTGGAGGCCGCGGGGCGTCAAGGGCGGGGCCTCGATCGGGAGGCCCTGCCCGGCGCCCGCGCCCGCATCGGAATTCCCTCTACCTCAATCACGCACACCGCGCATCCGCAGTCGCCCATCCGTGTGCATGTCGTCACTGACGGTATGGATATCAAAGTAGTCGGAAAAGGGTGATTCCACACCTACTGATAGGAGAGTGCAATGCGAGTGCGTGCCACTCTGGCCGCGGCCGCCCTGGCTGCCGTCACCGTCCTGACCGCCGCGGGGACAGCTGCCGCCGACGTCGGTGGCGAGGAAGCCACCGGCACCATCACCCAGACCGCCGACTCGCGCCCCGAGGCACGCGACACGGAACCCGGTGGGCGCGACTCGGGCTCGGAGGGGCGCGACTGGAGCGGCGGGAGCGGCGACATGAGCAACGCCGGCGGCCGTGGCGACATGAGCAACGCCGGCGGTCGCGGCGACATGAGCAACGCCGGCGGTCGCGACATGAACAACGGCAGCGGACGCGACATGAGCGGCGGATCCGGGCCTGACATGAGCAGCGGCAACGGGCGCGACTGGAGCAACGCCAACGGAGGCGGCACGCCCGGCTTCGGCCCCGGCGGCCTGAGCTGAGCGTCTGCTCCGTAACGCCACGAAGGCGGCGGGCGGCACCAGTTACCATCGGCGGATGGCTCGCAGCGACAAGAAGGCACGGCGTCTCGTGGTCGACGGGCAGACCTTCCTGTGGTCCCTGCGCCACACCCACCACGTGCCGGACAACGGTCGGTACGAAGACTGCTGCGAAACCCTCGTCATCCGCCTGTTCAAGGCCAGGGGGCGGCTCCACGTCCACTTCCGCGAGGGTCCCGGCAGACTCGTCCCGGACGGGTACCTGCACGCCGGGGCGGTCGGCACGGCCGGCGGGAGGTTCCTGAACCTCCACGAACCGGGCACCGTCAGGGCCCTGCTCGACGAAGCGCTGGCCAAGGGGTGGTGTCCCGACGATCCGCCGACCGAAGAGCTGGACGGCTGGGCCCTCTTCGACGCCGTGGCCACTCGTCGCGGTGCCGTCCCGACCGAGTGATCCACGGCTGACGGACCCGCACCGACCGGCGCGGGCCACAGCGACGGCCGGGTGACGGCCGTCGACACCCGCCGTCTACGATGCAGGCATGAGACAGCACTCGCGGCGCACGGCCCGGCCCCATGGGGCGCGGGCCCGTGTGCTGCTGGTGCTGGCCGTGCTCGCGGGCGTGCTGGCCATGCACGGCCTGGCACCTGCCGTTGCTCCGGCACCGGCGCACGCCGCGCCGGCGGCCCACCATGCGGCCCCCGCCGCGTTCCCGGCACACACGGAAGCGGCGGGTTGCGGCGACTGTCCCCACGCGCATCATGACGGCGCCGGCGGGCACGCCCAGCACGCGGACGGGACCTGCGCGGCCGGCGGTACGAGCGCGGCCCCCGTACTGCCCGCCCTGGCCCCGGCCGGCACGGCCATCCGCGTCGGCGCGGCCGCGCCGGTAGCGGTGCCGGCGACGTCCCTGGGCGGACGCGCCCCGCCCTCACTGAGCGAACTGCAACTCCTGCGCATATAGGGCGGCTCCGGCGACCCGGCCCCTCGGCCGGTGTCCTCGCCCGTTGAGCCCGAATCACGCATATACGCACAGGAGTTGCTTCACCATGACCGCACGCCGTTCCCTGATCCGCCGCGCCGTCGCCGTGGCGGCCGCGGCCACCGCCGCCGTCGTACTCGCCGCCTGCGGCGGAACCGGCGACAGCTCGGCCGGCCACGGCGGCCACGACAAGGCCGCGCCCACCGCGTCGGCCTCCGCCAAGAAGGGCGGGCACAACGCCGCCGACGTCACCTTCGCGAAGGGGATGATCCCGCACCACCGCCAGGCGGTGCAGATGGCGGAACTCGTCGCGAGCCGCACCCGGTCCGCCGAGGTCGAGAAGCTCGCCGGGGAGATCAAGAAGGCCCAGGACCCGGAGATCAAGAAGCTGTCCGGATGGCTGACCTCCTGGGGTGAGCAGGTGCCCGAGGAGCACGGCGGCGGGGAGCACGCCGGGCACTCCATGGGCTCCATGTCCGGGATGATGGCGCCCGAGGAGATGGACGCACTGGAGAAGTCCTCCGGCAAGGCGTTCGACACCGCGTTCCTCAAGATGATGATCAAGCACCATGAAGGCGCGGTCGAGATGGCCAAGAGCGAGCGGGCCGACGGCGGCTACCCGCCCGCCAAGGACATGGCCGGCGACATCATCTCCTCCCAGAGCGCCGAGATCACCCGCATGAACAAGCTGCTCGGCAAGCGCTGACCCACCGCGGTGGGGGCGGTCATGGCCCGCCCCCACCGCGCGCCGTAGGGGATGGCCCCAGCCGTGCCGCCCACCCAGCTTTTGGCACGGCAGAACACGCCCGCGCCTCCGGCTGCGCCCTGGGGGCAGGGAGTCGTAGTGCCCGCCTCGCCCGTTTCGCCGCCGGACCGCAGCCCCGCCTTCATCTCCCCAAGGATCCGGCATTTCCGGACGCCCTGCTTTCCGAGCGATTTCACTGGGTTCTGTCTCTCCGATCATGATCGGAGAGACAGCTGAGCAGTGCTGCGGCGGTGACGGACCCCACAACTCTGCACGCGGCCCGTGCAGTTGCGCGCCGGTGCTACGGCAGGATCTCCAGCTGAACCGCGCTTTGGGTGCCCTGGAGGCCGGAGGTGAGGCAGTCCGTGGGCAGTTGGTGGGGCAGTGAAGTCACGGTCCGGCGTACGAAGTGGTCCTCGCCGCGTCCTTCCACGACCCTGCCCGACTGCAGGACGACCAGGACACCCGCCACGCGGGCGGTGGTCGCGCCGTCGATGACAATCAAGGACCGGCTGCCGTCGGCGTAACGGACGGTCTCGGTGCCCCTCGCGCCGGACAGCGAGACGCAGGACGCCGACGGCGCGAAGGCGTCGAAGGAACCGGTCGCCGCAACGGTGCGGCCAAGGCCGTTGGTGCACGTGTAGCGCACATCCGCGTGGTTGTGGGTCGCCCGGGGCACCAGGGTGAGCGGCGGGTCGTACCTGCTGTGGGCGTTGCCCGCGCAGGTGACGGTCCCGTCCCCGACCGTCCCGGCCTGACCGGCCGGCGCCCACACCATCGACGAGACCACCAGCGCCAGCGACCCCAGCACCACCGTCGTACCGCGCCTGCTCAACACATGCCCCTCCAGCACGTCCACTGCCATGACGAACGCCTGTCTACCCACGAGCAGGACGGCTGAACAGGCACATCGAAGTGCATCGACGGCGCACGCCTGCCTCAGCGCGCTACCGCGCACCCCTGTCCTGCCTATCGGCCGCTTGGCATCCGGAACCCGCCGGGTAGGAGGCGCTGGACGAATCCTCGTCGAGCAGGAGCATGAACCAAGCAGGAGGAGACCCGAGTGAGCCGTACGACCGTCACACCCGCCACCGCCGCGCGAGAACGCGTATTCGCCATGATGGACGCCGACGGGGACCAGGTCATCACGCGGCACGACTACCTCTCCCGCATCGACCGAACCGTCCTGGCCACCGGGCGCGCAGAAGACGACCCGCTCGTCGTCGCCGCCCGCACGGAAGGCATCAAAGCCTGGAGCGCGATGGACGCGAACGACGACGGAAAGCTGACCTTCGACGAGTACAACGCCTGGGTGGGCGCCGACAAGTTCGACAACATCTGTCGATTCGCGCTCGGCGCGCTCTTCGACCTCACCGATGCGGACAGCGACGGCGCCTTGGACAAGGCCGAGTTCATGGCGCTGCGCACCGCGCTGAACAACTCGGCCGGGAACGCCGCCGCCGCGTTCGACGCGCTGGATGCCGACGGCGACGGCCGGATCAGCCGCGACGCGTACCTGGCATCGATCCGCGCCTACATCGTCGGCGACAGCTCCCCGATGGGCGAGGCCCTGTACTAGCCAGGCCGTGCCTCTTCAAGCGTGTGGCCCGCTGTTCAGACCATGTTGAGCAGAGCGGATCTGGACGGACGACGAGCGGGCGGCGCTGAAGCCGTTGCTGCCGGTGAGCAACAACCGGTGTGGCCGGTGGCGGGACCACCGACTGTCCAGTGCCAGTGCCCACCTGCGCCACCTCATGGGCACTGTGACCGGTGCCGCCATCCGCCGCTGGCTCCGTTCATGACCCGCCGCACAGGCCATAGGATCCTCGCCCATGGGGGCGGACATCGACGGCGCGATTGAGGCACGCGGGTCCTGCGGGGGCTGGGAGACCGAGGTGGATCTGCTGGACTTCGGGCTCGTGCGGCAGCGTGACGCCTGGGAGTGCCTCTTCGGCTTCGGCGGGGGCCTCGGTGTGGAACGGCCACTGTTCGACCGGCGGGGGCTTCCGGACGACGTCTCGGAGCCGGTCGCCGATACGGGGGAGGGGGAGTGGCAGCACAGCCACTCGTACGCCACGTGGGCCGAGGTCGCGGCGGTCGACTGGGACGGGCCCGTGTGCGACGGTCCGGACTACACCCGCGTCGGCGTGTGGCGGCCGGGCCCGGACGGCGGGCTCGCACTGGACGAGGTGGTCTGGGCGCCGGTCGAGGTCCTCGACGCGGCGGAGGAGCTCTTCGGCGAGGATCTGATGCCGTCGGAATGGCCGCCGGGCGGCGAGGTCCGTCTGAACGGCGCCGTGTACCGCCCGGTGGTCCTCACGCCCCGTATGTTCGCCCCGCCGGACGGCAGTTGGGGCTCGGTGTGGGCGGCGATGCGCGAACTGGCGGCCGTGTACGGGGATGAGAACGTCCGCTTGGTGGTCTGGTTCGGCTGAGCCGGACAAGATCCGGTGCTCTGACCGGGGGTCCGCCGGGGCCTGCCGCGCAGCAGAGTCGCGTGACCCCTCCCGGCGGACGTTGGCGGTCAGCGCACCAACTGCGGGGCCTGGTCCAGTACTTCGGTGAGGCGGGTACGGACGACGTCCAGCGCGGCGATCTTCTCCTCCACGTCGGCGAGCCTCCGAGCGATGACCCGTGCGCTCGCGGAACAGACGGGGCCATCGGCGATGTCCTGATCGAGACAGGGAAGCAAGGCGCGGACGTCATTGGCGGTGAGGCCGATCGAGAGCAGCAGCTTGATGTTGGCCACCCGGCCGACTGCCGTCTCGTCGTACTCCCGATACCCGTTCGGCGCTCGCCGGGGGTGGAGCAGGTCCTGCTGTTCGTAATAGCGCAGTGCCCGAATGGTGGTGCCGGCCGCGTTCGCCAGCTCTCCGATCAGCATCGTTCCCTCTTCACCCAGCCGCACTCAGTCCCCCGTCGACCCGGATGACCGTACCGGTGAGGTAACCGGCTTCGGGGCGCGTCGCGTTCACGATCCACCAGGCGATCTCCTTGGGCTGAGCGATACGCCCGAGCGGGATGCGGGCCCGAAGCTCCTTGCCCGCCACGGCGATCTGCTCGTCCGAGAGCCCGGATCGGCTCAGCACCGGTGTCGCCGTTATCCCGGGGGCCACCGACAGAACACGAATGCCGCGCTGCGCGAGCTCGACCGCCCAGGTGTGGGTCAGGAAGTCCAGAGCCACCTTCGTGGATCCGTAGATCGAGTTGCTCGGCCAGCCGTAGTGGGGCGGGTTGGATGTGATGTTGACGATGGTGCTGCCGGCCTCCAGGTGCGGCAGAGCGTGCTGGGTGAGGAACACCGGGGCGAGAAGGTTCGTGGTGAGCTGTTCCTCGGCGACCTTCCGGTCGATCGCACCGAGCGGAGCAGGACGAGTGATCGCGGCGTTGTTGACCAGGACATCGATGCGGCCGAACGCTTCCAGCGCGGCGGCGACGATGTCGGCGGGGGCATGGGGCTCGGCGACGTCGGCCACGAACGTGCGGATGCGCGGGTGCTCTCCGGCCGTCTGCGCCAGGCGTTCGCCGGTCCGGCCGACGATGAGGACCTCGGCCCCCTCGGCGGCGAACTGCTGGGCGGCCGCACGACCGATCCCGGTGCCTCCTCCGGTGATCAGCACTGCCCGGCCGTGAAGGGTATGCGTCTCTTCCATGCGCGAGACGCTAAGCCTTGACCCTGGCGTCAAGGTCAAGGTCAAGGGCCGGGGCCGCCCGACAGCCGGGCCGCCCGCCTGCCCGAAGGCTCACGCGGCGGACGGCCACCCCACTTCGGCGACAAGCGGTACAGGAAGCGCAACACCGTCGAGCGGGTCCGGACTCAGCTCAGTTCTCCTGGACACGAATGACGGGTGTATGAGTGAGGGGGAAGTTCACCGAGCGGGCGATGAAGCACACTGCGGGTACGTCGCCGTGCAGTGAGCGGGCCTTCTCCACCATCGACGCGTCGGCGACGGTCACCTCGGGGCACAGGACAACCTCGGTGATCTGGCCTCCTCCGCCGCTCTCGTCCATGGCCATGACTCCATGGGCGTGGTCCTCGTAGTCGATGACGGTGACCCCGCCGACGGCACAGAGATGGAGGTACCAGAGCATGTGGCACTGGGCGACGGAGGCGACGAGCAACTCCTCGGGGTTCCAGCGCGCCGGGTCACCGCGGAACGCGGGATCCGAGGAGGCGGCGATCCCGGCCTTGCCGTCCGCCAACACCTCGTGATCTCGGCTGAAGGACCGGTAACTGTCCGTGCCTGACCCGAGGTTGCCCGTCCACTCGACCGTAACGTCGTAGGTATGCGTTGTCGTCATGGGGCCAGAGCTTAGAAGGCACGGGGGGCGGTGCTGCTACGCATTTAACTCCGCGCCCGTCTGCGGCGTTGTCGTCTGGTGAGAGGAGAGGAGAATGAGCGGCATGGTCGTGGTGGAAGACATCGATGTGCGCGGTATGCAGCACTGTGAGACGACGGCGCTGGGCGTGCTGCTGCGGTATGAAGGGGTCGACCTGTCCGAGCCCATGCTGTTCGGGCTCGGCTCGGGGCTGTCCTTCATCTACTGGGACAGCAAAGCCATGGGCTTTCCCTTCCTGGGAGGTCGGGTCAAGCCGTTCGAGCTCACCAGGAACCTGACCGCCACACTCGGCCTCGAGCTGCTGGTCGAGGAGACCACGTCCCCGCGCAAGGCATGGCAGAACGTGGCGGCACGTATCGACGCGGGTCGGCCGGTCGGCCTTCAGCTCGACAGCTACCACCTGGACTACTTCAGCACCAAGGTGCACTTCGGCGGCCACGTTGTGGCGATGTACGGCTACGACGAACAGCACGCCTACCTGGTGGACACCGACCCACAGGGCGGAGCCGTCTCCACCGGCCTCGCCGGCCTGGCCAGGGCCAGGTCCGAGCGTGGCCCCATGACCGCCAGGCACCGCTCTTTCACCATCACCGTGCCCAGCAGCCCGACATCACCGCAGGACCGGATCATCCCCGCGATCAAGACCTGCGCCGCCGCCTTCCTGAACCCGCCCATCGCGAACCTGGGCCACCGGGGCATCGAGAAGACCGCCAAGCACGTGCCGAAGTGGCTGCAGCGCAGCGACAATCCGCAGGAGGACCTGCCACGGGCCGCCCTCCTCATGGAGCGGGCCGGCACCGGCGGCGCCCTGTTCCGCAATCTCTACCGGGACTTCCTCGCCGAGTGTGCCCAGCTGATCGACAGCAGTCACCTGCGCACCGGCCACCGCCTGTATGCCGAGGCCGCCACCCTCTGGACACAGGTGGCCGCACTCGTCGCGACAGCAGGCGAGTCCGGCGACGCGAAGCACCTCATGCAGGCCGGCTCCGTCCTCCATGAGCTCTCGCGCATCGAACGTGAGGCGATGCAGGCACTCAGCCTGCTCTAGAGGGCCTGTCCGGAATTCCCCTGCCCGGTCGTGCCGCGTGCCCCTATCTCTTGGCCAGCCTGGCCTCGATGATGCCGATGGTGTTCCGGGCGCGGGCGCCCACTTCGTCATCGGACCTGGCATGGTCGCGGAGTACGGGCAGCGCCGGGTGGGCGGCGATGCCCATGAAGCCCAGGTTGTTCAGCGCCCCCTGAGGATCGTGCGGGATCTGTTCGATCAATGCGCGCCACGCGCCGTCCGCGTCACCGGTGATCCGCCACAGCGCGTAGGCCGCGGCCACCCGCGCTTCGGCCGGCTCCGCCGCGCCGTCACGCAGACCGCGGAGGGCAGCGGCGGCGAGCTGCGCCCGCGGGCCCAACTGACCCAGTTGATTACAGGCGTTGACTTCGAAACGCAGGCCGCGGCGGCTCGCGGTACGAAGGGTGTGGCCTCGCCGCGCGAGGACGTCCAGCAGCAGGCGCACCACTTCGTCGTCCGCCGACACGCCGACTCCGCTCAGCGCCCCGATGCCGGACAGCCGGAGCTCCGGGTCCGTTCCGGCGGCGACCCGCCGCAGGGCCGACCTCGCCGACTCGTCGGACAGCCCGTACCGGCGCAGGAACAGGCAGGACTGGTGCGCCGCCTCCAGATCGTCGTATGCGGGACGGTCGGTGGCTTCGATGCGTCGGCACAGCCGCTCCAGCGTGCCGATGACCTGAGGGACGGCCTGACCGCCGCCGTGCCATCCATAGGTTTCGGTCAGCAGCGAGCAGACCTCGGCGGACGGGATGTCCTCGGCGAGCCGCTCCCGGAGGTGCGGCCACACCTGGTCGGCCAGGCCCTTGGCCGACCGCAACAGCCCAGTGGGGAGGGTGCCCTGACGGATCCGTTGCCGTATCAACGGCATGCACCGGGGGTCGCCCTTTCCCGTGAGAATCGCCAGCGCCTTCTCGAACACGGCGGGGTCGGGGACGGGGGCACACAGAATCGTGGCCAAGGCATCGCGGTAGCCGTCGTGACGGCGCAGGTGGGTTGTCTTCAGGGCGGCGCGTCGCACTTCGGGATCGGGATGGCCGAGCAGCCGATGCATGGCCCCTACAACCCTCGGGGTCCTCGGCGAACAGCCGGTCAGCGGCCTTGACGAGTACGGAGGTCGTGGCGGCGTCGAGGCGGCCGTCCCACAGGCCGGGGAGCATGCGGGTCAGCCAGCGGGAGCGCAGCGCGGGGGTGCGGCGCAGCCAGGTGTCGACCCTGTGTACGGGACCGCGCGGCGCCGGACCGCTCCATTCAGGGTCGCACCATGCCAGCTCCGACAGCGAGGTCCCGGCCTCATCGGCGCACCGGGCGAGCGCCCCGATCGCTTCGTCGATCACCGCGTCATCGGTTTCCGTGATCGGCGGCAGGAGCAGGCCCAGCGCCGCCCCGAACGCCTCGGCCGGCTCCCCGGCCAGGCGGCGGGGCAGATGATCGCGCACCTGCGGGGTGTCCGCGTACCGCCCGAGCGCCAGCAGCAGCCCGAGCCTGACCGACGCGTCGGCGGACTCCAACGAGGGAAGCGCCCGTGACCGCCTCCGCGTTCGCCGGTCGCGGCGGCCATGTGGAGCGAACGGTACGGCCCGCTCCGCACGGCGCTTCCCCCTGCCCCGATGCGCCGGACACCGGTGGCTGCCGCAGTGACAGCGATCACGGCGAGCCCCCGAGGAGCGTTGCGTAGGCTGGCGATGTCGTCGCGATGGGGGAGTGGAGGGGTGGGCGCAGCCCTCCCGATTCGACCTGGCGATGCGTCAGAAAGTCAGCAAGTGGTCGGCATGAGTCCAGGAGTACTTCGAGGATGCGCACGATGGCAGATCATGACCTGAGCGGCTTCGCACGCGGCACGTTCACCCACGACGGCAGCACCCGCCGGATCCTGCGGCGCGGTACGGGGCCCGCGGTGATCGTCATCGCGGAGATCCCGGGTATCACGCCCAAGGTCCTGGAGTTCGCCGAACGCGTGGCCGCGATCGGCTGCACCGCGGTGCTCCCGGTGCTCTTCGGCACGCCCGGCCGCTCGGCTCACCCCAAGACCGACGGCTGGTTGAAGTCCGGGCTCTACACGGCCTCGTCGGTGTGGCAGGTGTGCGTGAGCCGGGAGTTCACCGTGCTGGCCACCGGGAAGACCTCCCCCGTGGTGAGCTGGTTGAGGGCGTTGGCCGCGGAGGAGCACCGGCGCTGCGGCGGCCCCGGAGTCGGGGCCGTCGGCATGTGTCTGACCGGCGGCTTCGCCCTGGCCATGGCCGCCGACGAGCGCCTGCTCGCCCCCGTGCTGTCCCAGCCGTCCCTGCCGCTGGCCCTCACCAAGAGCCGGGCCGGCGGCATCGACATCTCCGACGAGGACCTCGCGGCCGTACGGGGCCGCTGCGAACGCGACGGCCTGCGGGTCATGGGGCTGCGCTTCCGCGGGGACCGGCTGGTGCCGGGGGACCGATTCGCCTTTCTGCGCCGTGAACTCGGTGATGCCTTCACCGCCGTCGAGCTCGACGACTCCACCGCGAACCCCCAGGCCGCGATGCCGCCGCACGCCGTACTCACCGAGCACCTCATCGACGCACCCGGCCAGCCGACCCGCGCGGCGCTGGACCAGGTGCTCGACCACTTCCGTACCCGTCTGCTCGAAGAGCCCGGCGGCAGCCCCGCGGAGACGCGGTCGGGCACCTGACGGATCGCCGGCCGCCGTCTCGTCCGGCCACGGCTCGTTGACTGTGGGAATACCCCCTGCAGACGGCGGGTTGGAAGCGAGGAACTCACCGTTTCCCCGGGCGGCGGTCGGCGTCACGTCGCTGCGGCGGCCGCGCCCGGGGGCCTGAGACCGGAGCAGACATGACCACCGACGCGCCCCAGGGCACGGACCGTTCGTTCCTCTTCGTCCTCGGCAGCTCCCGCCCCGAGGGCAACACCGAGATCCTCGCCCGGGCCGCCGCCGAGCAACTGCCGACCGATGTGCCGCAGCGCTGGGTGGACCTGGCCCGGTTGCCGCTGCCCGACTTCCAGGACGGGCGGCACGAGACCGGCGGCTGGTCGGCAGGGGAGAACGAGGAGATACTGCGCCAGGCCACGCTGGACGCCACCGACATCGTCCTCGCCTCGCCCCTGTACTGGTACAGCCTCTCCGCGCACACCAAGCGCTACCTCGACTACTGGTCGGGCTGGCTGTCGGTCCCGGGCCTGGACTTCAAGGAGCGGATGGCGGGTCGGACCCTGTGGGGGGTGACCGTCATGGCGGACCACGACGAGGTCGTCGCCGACGGGCTGCGGACCACCCTCCACCACACCGCGGCGTATCTGCGGATGCGATTCGGCGGGGTGCTCCTCGGCAACGGCTCCCGCCCCGGTCAGGTGCGGGACGACGAACGGGCGGTGATCCGGGCCAAGACGTTCTTCCAGGGGGCGGCCCCGCTCGCCCGGTTCCCCTACGAGGACGGTGCCGCGGAGCGGTAGCCGACGAGCGGCCGCCCGCAGCCGGCGAACACCGGGGTTCCTCGGGCGCGGTAGCCGGGCGCGCCGTGGCGGTCGTCGGAGGCGGACGCGAACCGCCCCGTCAGGACTGGCTGTTGAGGAAGCCGATCAGGCTGGCGCCCCACCAGCCGAGCTGGCTGACGGCGGCCGCCACCCCGGACCGGACGAGCAGACGGCGAGGCGCCTCGGCGTTCCTGTACCGCTCCAGGCGCTGTCCGAGCCAATGGGCGTGGAGGCCGTTGAGGATGATGGCCAGGACCAGTCCGAGCTTGATCCGGGTCAGCGGCGAAGCCAGGTCCGGGTGGAGGAACAGGCCGGTGACGACGAGCCCGGCCAGCCCCAGCCAGATGGGGAACTGCAGGGTGCAGGCGGTGCGCAGGACATCGGCCAGGCGTCGCCGGCCGAGCAGCCACAGGAGGGCGAACCAGTCGACGGCGAGCACGGATCCGAGTCCGACGACGAGCGCGACGAGATGCACGAAGCGGGCCGCGGTCCGCAGCGGTGGGTCGGCATGGAGGTGGCCGGCCACCCAGCACAGCGCCGCGAGGGCGGCTGAGCAGAAGACGCCCAGGAGGATCAGCGCCCAGCCCGGCGTGGGCGGGTGGGACACGGAGCCCCCATGCTCGGCGGGCGCGGGCCGCCCCGGGCTCCCGGCTGCCCCGGGGACCGCGGCGGCCAAGGATCTAGGCATGGCTGAAAACTTTCGCTCATAGGTAAGGTTAGGCGAACCTAAAGTGCTGGCGTGTGCCAGTCAAGCCGGCCCACGATGCGAACACCGGGGGCAAATCGGGCACTCCGGGGAGTTTCCTCCGGGCCGCAGAGCGGTTGACGCCCCATCGGAAGCCAAGCCCGCCACATCGGTTCCGGCGCGAGGGCCTGTTTCGAGACGCGTCGCGGTCACTCCAGCCCGGCCGCGTGGTCGGGCACATAGGTCTGCAGGTCCCGGGGTGGTCGCCGATAGCCGGTGGCCGGGGGTCGCGCCGGGAGCTCGAGGGCCGGCCGGGCGATGTCGCGGTACGGCACCGTGGACAGCAGATGGGCGATCATGTTCAGCCGGGACCGGCGCTTGTCGTCGCTCTCGACGACGTACCACGGCGCCTCCGCGATGTCCGTGTGGACGAACATCTCGTCCTTGGCCCGTGAGTACTCCTCCCAGCGCGTCAAGGACTCCAGATCCATGGCGGAGAGCTTCCAGCGCCGCGTCGGGTCCTCCAGGCGGCGCCGGAAGCGCTGCTCCTGCACCTCGTCGCTCACCGAGAACCAGTACTTGCGCAGCAGGATGCCGTCCTCCACGAGCATCCGCTCGAAGACCGGGCACTGCCGCAGGAAGAGCTGGTGCTCGGCCGGGGTGCAAAAGCCCATCACCCGCTCGACGCCGGCCCGGTTGTACCAGCTCCGGTCGAACAGCACGATCTCGCCCGCCGCCGGCAGATGCTCCGCATAGCGCTGGAAGTACCACTGGGTACGCTCGCGCTCGGTCGGTCGGGGCAGCGCCACGATCCGTGCCACCCGGGGGTTGAGGTACTGGGTGACGCGTTTGATCGCGCTTCCCTTGCCCGCCGCGTCGCGCCCCTCGAAGACCACCACGAGCCGGGCGCCGTCGGCCCGCACCCACTCCTGCAGCGCCACCAGCTCCGTCTGCAGCCGGTACAGCTCCTGCTCGTACACCGACCGCGGCAGCTTGGCGTGTCCTGTACCGGTCTGCTTCTCTCCCATTTCGTCCCGCCCCTCACGAATTCAGCCCCGGGCCGCGCCTACCTGGACGCGACCCGGGGCCACCGGAGTTATCTTCATACTTGCACCGAGGGCCGGACCGCGCGCGCTGACGTGGTCCAGACGGGGCACGAGGGTGCATCCCGCCGGCGTCCCGGCCGCGATCCGCGCCCCGGCGAAGTCACCTCGCCGCCCTCGCCCCCTCACCCCGTCGACCCGTCCCGAAGCCGCCCACCTGCGCTTTCCCGCCGGCCGAGGACCGGCGCGGACCCGTACGGCGGCGCCACGACTGGCAGCCGCAATCCCGCACGAGGATGCTGGACACGTCGCCGAGCGGACAGAGCGGGAGCGGGTACGTGAGGGCACCGAGCGCGGGTCGCACCACCGTCAGACGCTGGTGCCTGCGCCACCTCCAGCTGCTGCCCGTCATCCTGCTCGTCGGAGGCGCCTTCCTCGACTACCACACCTCTCCGCACTTCAGCGGGGAGGCCTTCTACACCGCCGCGCCGATGACCGCCGCGGCACTGCTGTCGCTGCGCGCGACGGTCCTGGCGGCCATCGGCGCCTGTGTCGCCGACTTCGCGCTGCTCAGCCACTTCGGCTTCATAGGGGGCTCCGGCGGGCGGAGCGAGCTGGCGGCGGTCGCGACCGTCTCGGCCTTCGCCATCGTCGTCAACCGCCTCATGTACTACAGCAACGTGCGGCTGCAGTCGGCCCGCAGGGTCGCGCTCGCCGTGCAGCGCGCCGTGCTGCCGCAGCTGCCGGCGTCGGTCGGGCCACTGCGGATCGCGGTGCGCTACCAGGCAGCGGTGAAGGACGCTCAGATCGGTGGCGACCTGTACGGCGCACAGGACACCCCGTACGGCGTGCGCTGCCTGGTCGGTGACGTACGGGGCAAGGGCATGGAAGCCGTCAAGGTGGTGACCGTGGCCATGGGGGTGTTCCGGGAGGCCGCCGAGGA
The DNA here is from genome assembly GCF_042749045.1 of Streptomyces sp. NPDC059008. NCBI lineage: Bacteria > Bacillati > Actinomycetota > Actinomycetes > Kitasatosporales > Streptomycetaceae > Streptomyces > Streptomyces sp. NPDC059008. Next base: position 108,321 of record NZ_JBHYJC010000003.1, read on the forward strand.
AGAGGCCACGCTCGTCGGGATCGCCGCCAGACTGGAGCGGGCACTGGTGCGGGAGAGGGCCCGGCGGGCGGGCCCCGAGAGGACCGAGGGGTTCGTCACCGGCGTGCTCGTCGAGATCCCGCACGGCGGCGAGGAACTGCGACTGGTCAACCGCGGCCACCCGGCACCCCTGCTGCTGCACGCCGGCGATGTGCGCAGCGCGGATCCGTCCGAGCCGACCCTGCCCTGGGGGCTGGCCGAGCTGGGCACCGACCAGGACCGTGCCGACACGGTGCCCTTCCCCCCGGGGGCGACCCTCCTGCTGTACACCGACGGCCTGACCGAGGCGCGCAACCGCGCCGGGGACTTCTACGACCCCGGCGCCGGGCTGACCGGGCGTGAGTTTCCCGGCCCGGATGCGCTGCTCGACACCCTCCTCACCGAGGTGAGCGAGCACACCGACGGACGCATCACCGACGACATGGCGCTGCTCGCGCTCACCCGGGACAAGGGCCGCGCCCAGGATCCGGCCTAGGAACACCACGGTCCCCGCGGACGACCAGGCCGTGGAGTGGAAGGGGGATGGGGGCGGTCTGAGCTGTGCGGTGCGTTCAGCCCAGGAACTCCCTCAGCAGCCGGTTGAGTCCGGCCGGCCGCTCGGTCGGAACGGAGTGGTGCGAGGCGTCCGGCACGGTGGCGACGGCCACGTTCGGCAGGAGCCGACGCGCCGCGACGGCGACCCGCCGGACATCATGCGCCCGGCTGCGACCGGCCAACAGCACGAGGGTGGTGACGGTGCAGGCCCTCAGTTCCGCCGCCCCGGGGCGGCGCATCACGACGACCTTCGAACGCCGGGCGCTCGCGGTGCTGTCCAGGAACTCCTCCCACCCGGGGTCCTCGGGGTCGCCGCCGGTCTCCCAGCGGCGAAAGGCACGCTCGCGCTCGGCGGTGCGCCGCAGCAGCAGCGGCGCCGCACGCAGCAGGTAGCGCGGGCTCAGCGGGGCGAAACAGCCGGTGGGATCGAGCAGGGCCAGTCGGTCGACCCGGTGGGGCGCGTGGAGCGCGTAGCGCAACGCGATCTGGGCCCCGTAGGAGTGGCCGCACAGCTGCGCCTCGTCGAGCCCCAGCGCCTCGTATACCTCGTCCAGCCACGCCATCAGGTCTTCGGCACCGCGCAACGGCGCCCCGTCGTGGACGCTGCGGCCGATGTCGCCCATCAGGTCGACGGCGTACACCCGATGAGTGCGGGCGAGGTCCTCGATGTTGGCGAACCACACCATCGATGTGGTTCCGCCGCCGGGCAGGGGGACGAGCGGGGCTCCGTCCTCGGGGCCGCAGACATGGACGCGCGTGGTGCCGTAAGCGGAGGGCACGTCAACGCCGCGCACCGCCACCGGCCAACGGCGCAGCGCGGCGTCGTACGCCGCGAAGAACTCCTCCTCATCACCCACGACTACTCCCACCACCAGGCAGAATGACCCGACATCACTCGACAATCGAAACTCTCGATCATCGAGATAATAGCTCGGAGGAACGCATGGACGACCAGGACCCCGCGCTCCAACTGGTCCATCTGCTGCGGGCCGTGACGGTGGAACTCGACCTCTTCGGTGCCGAGTTCGCCGAAGACAACGGACTGCACCCCACGGACGTGCGCGCGCTGATCCACCTGCTGGACGCCGGCCGGGCCGGTCGCACCGCCACCCCCGGATGGCTCGGCGCCCAGCTGGGGGTGAACTCGGCATCGACCACCGCGCTGATCGACCGACTGGAGCGGCTGGGGCTGGTCCGCCGGGAGCGGGACACCCGCGATCGCCGCCGTGTGCTGCTGGCCGTGGAGGACAAGGCCGTCTCCATGGGCTGGTCGTTCTTCGGGCCGCTGATCGAGGAGATGGTCGCGGCGATGGGCTCCTTCGACGAGGCGGAGCTGGCCGCCGTACGGCGCTTTCTACTGGCGATGCGTGACGTCGTGGCCGCCGGACGGCTGGGCCGACGGGCGGCGGCGCCCGGTGGTGCATGACGCCGTCCGCCCCGGGCGCCCCGGGCGCGCCCGGCGCCCGGGGCGGACGGACCGTCTGGAACGGGTTGTCCCCGGCCCTGTTGAGCGGGTTGCCTCAGGCCCTGTAGCGCGCCTCTTCCAGGTTCCGCTTCACGATCGCTTCGTGCTCGCGGCCCCTGCGCTTGTCGCCGTCGTGGTTGGCGTCCAAGGCCCGTCGGGCATGCTGCTCGGCCTTCTTGAGAAGGTCCCTGACCCGCTCCCTGTCGTGCGAGTGCCGGCAGGAGGGCACGGCGTGGTCGATCTCCCTGATGGTGGCGGAGTTGTACCGCGCGGCCTCCCTCGTGTCCCCGTCGTTGCTGGACATGATGGCGTAGTAGTTGCGCGAATTGGCGTAGTCGATCCGGCTCTTGCACTCCGACGCGGCAGCGGCGGGCTGGGCCGTCGCAAGCGGAACGACGAACGTGGCGGCGGTCAGTGCGAGCGTCGTGGCCGCTCCGGCCGTCCTGAACTTCCCCGTTTTTCCACGCATGGTGGCTCTCCTCGGTTTCGGGGCGCCTGCCGGGCCCCGTGGCGGTCGGCTGGTGGTCGTCCAGCGGCCGTCCATCATGCCGACCTTGGCGAAGACGTCACCTCCTCTTCAGGTCGGAGACCTCTCCGCCGCGTGGGGGAGCGGGGCCGGCGGGCAGTCCCGCTCATGGTGCTCCCTGCCCGCCCAGACGGCCGGCATCGTCGTCCGGCGTCTCGACCACGGGGCCGCCGGAATGCCGGAAGCGATTGCGGTATTCCGTAGGTGTCGTATGGAGTTTCCGGCGGAACGCGCGGATGAGGGTGGCGGTCGTGTTGAATCCGCAGGCGGACGCGACGCGTTCGAGGGTGTCGTCCGTGGATTCCAGCTGATTCCGTGCCACTTCGACGCGGGCCGATTCGAGGTAGGCGGCCGGGGTCATGCCGAGTTCCGTCTTGAAGATGCGGGTGAGCTGCCGATCGCTTACGTGGGCGTGTGCGGCGAGATCGGCGACGGTGAGCTGCTCGGCGAGGTTCCGCGTGATGTAGTGCCGGAGGTCGTCCATGCGCCGCGTCGTCGAGACCGGTTCGATCGGAACGCTGAACTGGCTCTGCCCGCTGGGTCGTTTCAGGTACATCACCAGCTGCCGGGCGACGCGCAGCGCGACGGCCTCGCCGAAGTCCTCGGCGACCAGGGCGAGAGACAGATCGAGGCAGGCGGTGATGCCTGCGCCGGTCCACACCTCGCGGTCACGGATGAAGATCGGGTCGGCGTCCACCTCGATCGACGGATGGTCGGCGGCGAGCTGCTGCGCGGTCGACCAGTGGGTCGTGGCGCGTCTGCCGTCGAGCAGCCCGGCGGCCGCGAGGAGGTGCGCTCCCACGCAGACCGATGCGATGCGCCGTGACCTGCCGGCGAGCGTCTTCACCCAGTGGACCACGGTCGGGTCGGTGAGGGCGTGCGCGCGCCCTTGTGCGTCGACCTCGACCGAGCCGGGCACCAGGAGGGTGTCGATGCTCTTACGGGACGCCTCCTGGAACGTGGTGTCGGGCAGGACGCGCACCCCGGCGGCGGTGGTGACGGGGTCCATGGTTTCGCCGGCCAGCACGACGCGGTAGCCCGTCGCGTCGTCCACCTCCCGCCGCAGCAGGGAGAACACCTCCGGCGGGCCGGTGACGTCCAGCAGGTCGACGCCGTCGAAGAGGAGGACGACGATGAACCGTTCCGTGCCGCTCAAGGGTTCTCCATCCGCTCGGAAACGGCGAGGTGGCGGCGCACCGAGTGTCGGTATCTGCAAGTTGCATGACATTGCCGCCATGTGGGGCGGATCGTAGCGTGGAATGCGCCATCGCGTGATGGCCCGATCCTTTCGACACATGACCCAAGAAGGTGCGGCAATGCCTACGACCACTCTGCGGGAACTCAACGGCTTCGATCAGACGCCGGCGGTCCTGGCCGATGCGACCCTGATTCTGATCGACTATCAGAACACCTACACCCGCGGTGTGATGGAGCTGGCCGGATGGCGGCCCGCCCTCGACTCGGCCGCCGCGCTGCTGGCCCGAGCCAGGCGCGCGGGTGCCGAGGTCATCCACGTCGTCAACGACGGCGGCGAGGGAACCCCGTACGACGTCCAGGCGGAAATCGGCCGGATCCACCCTCGTGTGGCGCCCGTCGAGGGTGAGCCCGTCGTCGTCAAGACCGCGCCCGACGCGTTCGTCGGCACCGACCTCGGCGACCACCTCGACGCCGCCGGCAAGAAGGACGTCATCATCGCCGGGTTCATGACACACATGTGCGTGGCCTTCACGGCGGCGGGCGCGTTCCTGCGCGGCAACCGGCCCACCGTCGTCGCCGACGCCTGCGCGACGCGGCCGCTGCAGACGGCGGTGGCCGATCTGTCCGCCGAACAGATCCACCACGGCGCGCTCGCGACGATCGACGACCTCTACGGCGTCGTCGTCCCGTCCGGCTCATCCTTGAACTGACCGCCGAATCACGGCACTTCGCTCAGCAGAACGCCGCGGTCCGTCCCGCGGGACCGCGGCCGGCGATCCGCTCTGCCGTCCGCCCCGGCTTCGTCGACGGCGAGCGGGAATTCCAGCCGGGTGAATATCACCCGGCATAAAAACATACGAATCGGCCGGGCAAGGTATTCGCCGCTCGGTTACTTCCTGAAGGAGTTCTTGCAACCGATGGACGACCCCAGAGCGGTGGACTGCAAACCGCCGACGATTCCGACCTCGCCGAGGACATCCACGCCCAGATCGTGTGACCTGCACGAACTGCCCTGCAGAAGCTGAAACGAGGAGCCGCCGCCCGGCCCGCCGTCGGCATGGGCGGTTCCGGCGCAAAGGACGGCGATGCTACCGAGGGCGGCGATCCCCACGGCAGCCTTGCGAAGCTTGCACATTTCATCTCCGGTGGATTGAGCGTATGAGATCTGCGATTGATCGACTTCGTGAGGTTACGAAAGGCTAATACGAAATAGCCGACAATCTCCCGGCGGCGCGCCGAATCCCATGAGCGCCGCGAACCGGTGCCGGTCCGTGCGACGGATGCCCTTGTGGCCGAGGTGACCGCAGGGGCTCCGACCGGATGCCCTGTCCGGTGCCGGTCCGCCGGCGGCCGGGCTCGGTCTCGGTGGGCTTGTGCTCCCTCATCACCTGACTGTCGTGACTGTCGGAAAGCCTCGACCGGACAGGCTCGACCAGCGCGTCATTACGGACGGCCGTCGTCGGTTCTCCTGAACCGTGCCCATGGCTCGCGGTTCGTCATGGCGCCCTCGTGTGGAACGGGTCCCGTCAGGTGATGGGGGGAGTCCGAGGCCGGTGAATCCGGGCTGGGTAGCATCGTGGTATGCCGAAACACCTGTTATTCGTAGCCCTTTTGGGGCACGGGCACGTCAACCCCACATTGCCGTTGGTCGAGGAACTGGTACGGCGCGGGCACCGCGTGGACTACGCCACCACGGCCGAACACGGCGACATCGTCACCCGGGCCGGTGCCCGCTGGGTGGAGATGCCGACACCGGAACACATCCCGGTGCCCCACGAGTTCGGTCCCGAGACGTTCGGTGTCTTCATTCGCCATCTCTTCACGGCGATGAGTGCGACCTACCCGCTCCTTCAGGAGTACTGCGCCACCGAGTCGCCCGACGCGATCTGCTACGACGCGATGAGCTGGGCGCCCCGTGTTCTCGCCGAGCAGCTGGGCCTGCCCGCGGTGCGCTGCATTCCGAACCTCGCCTCGAACGAATCCTATTCGTTGATGGGCCAGTTCCTGGACGGGCTCGGTGAGGACAATCCCGTCACGACCGCGGTCGCCGACGGCTGTGCGGCATTCTCTGCCGACCACGGCATCGCCCTCGATCCGGCGAGCCTGGACGTCATCGAGAAGCTCAACCTCGTCTTCATACCCCGGGAGTTCCAGCCCGCCGGAGACACCTTCGACGAACGCTTCCAGTTCGTGGGCCCCTCGCTCGGCAGCCGCGAGCATGCCGAACCGTGGACGCCGGCGGACCCCGAAGCGCCCCTGCTGTTCATATCGCTGGGAACGGTCTTCAACGACCGGCCCGAGTTCTACCGCACCTGCATCGAGGCCTTCGCCGACGGGCCGTATCAAGTGGCCATGTCCGTCGGCGATTTGGACACCGAACTGCTGGGAGACATACCGTCGAACTTCGACGTCCGGCCGCGATTCCCGCAGCCGGCCGTGCTGCGGCACGCCGCGGCCTTCGTCTCCCACGCCGGTATGAACTCCACGATGGAGTCCCTGTATTACGGCGTCGGACTGATCACCGTCCCGCAGATGCCGGAGCAGGCCGCCAACGCCGGACGAGCACAGGAACTGGGGCTCGGCGAGCAGCTGGACCCCGCCACGGTGACCGCCGAGTCGCTGCGTGCCACCGTCGACCGAGTCACCTCCGACACCGTGATACGCGCCGGTCTCGACCGGATGCAGAAGGTCGTGCGGGAGAGCGGCGGAGCGACCCGCAGCGCGGATCTCATCGAGGAGTACATCCGCTGAACGACGTCGTGTGACGTCGTGACCGGGCGTGGCCGGGGGTGAGTGGGCGGCGGTGAGTGGTGCGCCGCCGACCGGGCGGACGACTGTCCGCGCCCCCGGACCACCCGCTCAGGGGGTGGGGATACCGCCGGGGCGGGCCGGCCGTCCGAATCGGACGGCGACCCCGGGGGAGTACAGGACGCTCACGGGTTCGCCGTGCACCGTCCGGATACCCGCCGCCCCGGTGAGGCGCTCGTCGCACTCGATCAGCTCGGCCCGGTGCAGGGGCCACCGAGGGTGGGTGTTCGGGAGGTACATCGGGCGCCCGAAGAAGGTGTTGTGCATGCCCCACCGGGCGGTGAGGAAATGCTCCAGAGGGCTGGGCTCCCGTATGCGCTCGCCGGGACGTACGGTGATCCGGCTGTGTGCTCCGCGGGGGCCCGGCCAGCGTCGCCTGCTGGTGTAGGTGAGGGTGTCGGCGCTGCGGCGGACGGCCATCCGGGACCACAGGTACGGCATACGGAAGACGGTTCGCGCCACCGCCACGGGTATGAGGCGGGACGCGTCGAGCGAGCGGAAGACGACACCGCGACGCCCGTGCGCATCGACCGAGTAGAGCCGGACGTTCGTCTCCGGGAACGTACCCAGATACGGCACGCCGGGGAGACGGAACCAGCCGACGCGGTGCATACGGAAGGGGACCAGGCCGACATACGTGGCCCCCTCGAACGTGTCCGGGACCGTTCCGGCCGGCAGCAGGTGGGCCACGTCCGACGGGTCCACGGCCCAGTGCAGGAACGTCAGATCCAGCCACGACTGTGTGAGCAGCGGGTCGTCGGTGGAACCGGTCGGGTCGGCGCTGATCGGTTCGGGAACGGGCGACGTGAGGGACACGGCGACAGCATGGCACAGGGCGTGGTGACGACCTCCGGGCCGGCCGGGAACTCCGCCTGCCACGGCCGGCCCGGCCGCACCCGGGCGGCCCCCCCCCCGTAACGACGGGCGCTTCAGTCGGTGTTCTTCGCCCCCTGGAGCGCCCGCGGTCGACGCCGGGGACACCGGCGGGGCGGCGGCAGCCATCCCGGGGGGGGGCGGGGGCGGGGGTGGGCAGGGGGGGGTGT